>NZ_LSIS01000242.1:0-20163 GCF_001556365.1 Blastomonas sp. CCH1-A6
CGGGTAGCCATTACTGAACCTCCGGACGGTCGAACTGGATGGTGTCGCTATCGCCGCGCGGGTCGCCGTCCCGGCCCTGGGTCGCGATGGTGAAGTCCTGGCGCGCCGGCCCCTTGGCGGGCGCGGCGACGAACAGGCGGACGCGGGTGACGCTGTCGGGTGAGATGGTCATCTCGACCCGCTGGCTTGCCTTTTCGCGCGATCCGGTCTCAGTCCAGAGCTGTGCGCCGGGAAGGCCACTCACCGTGATCGCCACCTTGCGCGGGCGGGCTTCCATGTTGCGCAGCTTGAGCGTGTAGTTGTTGCGGATCATGCCGTCAGACAGCTGGACATAGAGCGGGCTGCGCTCGTGCTGCACGGCCAGGTCCAGCCGCGTGCGCTGGCCGAGCGTGAACAGCATGGCGAGGCCGATGGCGCACCAGATGCCGAGATAGACCATCAGCCGCGGGCGTAGCAGCGTCTTGAGCACGGGCTGCGCGGTGCCGCCCGCGCGCTCCACCGCGACATCGTCGAGCGCGCAATAGTCGATCAGCCCGCGCGGACGACCGACTTGCGCCATCACCTTGTCGCACGCGTCGATGCACAGCGCGCAGGTGATGCAGCCGATCTGCGGCCCGGTGCGGATGTCGATGCCGGTGGGGCAGACCGCGACGCACTGGTTGCAATCGACGCAATCACCGACGCTGCCGGGATGCGCGAGCGCGGTCTTGAGGCTGCCGCGCGGTTCGCCGCGCCAGTCCTTGTAGGTCACCAGCAGCGACTTTTCGTCCATCATCGCGGTCTGGATGCGCGGCCAGGGACACATGTAGATGCACACCTGTTCGCGCATGAAACCGCCGAGCACGAAGGTCGTCGCGGTGAGCACGCCGACCGTGGCATAGGCGACATAAGCCGCCTCGCCGGTCCAGAATTCACGCGTGAGCGTGGGCGCATCGGCGAAATACATGATCCACGCGCCGCCGGTCCAAAAGGCGATGGCGAGATAGAGCCCGTATTTGAGCGCGCGCTTGGCCAGCTTCTCCGCGGTCCACGGGCCGTTGGCGAGGCGGATCTGCGCATTGCGGTCGCCATCGATCAGCCGGTCGACATGCTGGAACAGGTCGGTCCAGACCGTCTGCGGGCAGGCATAGCCGCACCAGGCCCGGCCTACCGCGCTGGTCACCAGGAACAGCCCGATGCCCGCCATGATCAGCAGGCCCGCGACATAATAGAATTCGTGCGGCCAGATCTCGATCTGGAACATGTAGAAGCGGCGATTGGCCAGGTCGACGAGCACCGCCTGGTCAGGGGCATAGGGCCCGCGATCCCAGCGAATCCAGGGCGTGCCGTAATAGATCGCCAGGGTCACGGCCATGATCAGCCATTTCAGGCGTCGGAAATGGCCGTCCACCTTCTTGGGGTAGACGCCCTTGCGCGCGGCGTAGAGCGGGCCTTCGACGTTCGCAAGGGCGTCGGGGTTAGCCATTATCGGCCTCCCCTTTGGGCTGAGCGGTGAGGACAGGAGCGGGAGCGTCCTCTCCGCCGCCCAAAGAATGGACATAGGCGCTGAGCATCTTGATGGTCACCGCGTCGAGCTTGTCGTTCCAGCGCGGCATCACGCCGTTGCGCGGGGCATAGATCGTCTTCGCGATCGCCTCGCGGCTGCCGCCATAGAGCCAGACCGCATCGGTCAGCTTGGGGCCGCCCAGTTCGCGGATGCCCTGGCCCGCGGGACCATGACAGGCGACGCAATTGGCCTCGAACAAGGCCGCACCGCGCGCCGAGGAGGCGCTGGGCTTTTCCTGGCGGCTGATGACGCGGACATGGCTCACCAGATCGTTGATCGCGGCGGCATCGAGAATGCCGTCCTTGCCGAAGGCGGGCATCATGTTGAGCCGCGTTTCGTCATGATCGGGGTTGCGGATGCCGTGCGTCAGCGTGGTCTCAATCGCGGCGAGGTCGCCGCCCCAGAGCCAGTCGTCATCGGTGAGGCTGGGATAGGCACCGACCACGCCTGCACCGCCCGCGCCATGACATTGCACGCAATGCACCTTGAACGCGGCACTGCCGCCCTGGATCGCGGCTTCGAGCAGTTCGGGCTTCGCGGCCAGATCGGTGATGGAGGTAGCGGCAATGGCCTTCGCGATCGGTGCGCGCTTGGCGTCCTGTGCGGCCAGCTCGGCCTTGAGGTCTCCCCGGCTCGACCATTCGAGCATGCCGCGCGTCGCGCTGTTGACCATCGGCCAGGCCGGGAACAGCACGACATAGACCGCCGCCCAGGCGATCGTCGCGTAAAAGGTCCACAGCCACCAGCGCGGCAGCGGGGTGTTCAGCTCCTCGATCCCGTCCCATTCATGGCCGACGGTGGCGGTGCCGGTGGGTTCGTCGATGCGGCTCTTGTCAGACATTGTCGTCTTCCCTGAAGATCATGTTGGCGGCGTCGTGATGGTGCTGGCGCGCGCCCTTGCGGAAAGGCCAGGCGATCAGGCCGATGAACAGCACGGTCATGGCGAGCAGGCCCCAGCTGTCGGCAAAGTGGCGAAGCGCGTCGTAGCTCATGGCTGGCCGGCCTTTCCGGCAACGGGCGCATCGCCCTGGTCCTGCGGCGCGGCCTTTTCGACATCGACCAGCGTGCCCAGCATCTGAAGGTACGCGATCAGCGCATCCATCTCGGTGATCCGCGAAGGATCGCCGTCGAAATCGCGCACCTGCGCCTTGGGATAGCGCGCCTGCAATTCGGCGGCGCCCTCGGCATTGGGGTCGGCCTGCGCCTTCAGGTCGGCATTGGCGGCGGCGATCGCGGCCTTGCTGTACGGCACGCCGACCCGCGACAATGCGGTCAGATCGTCGCTCATGTCGCCCGCATCGAGATCGCGCTCGGCGAGAAACGCATAAGGCGGCATGATCGATTCAGGCACCACGCTGCGCGGATCGGCGAGATGCGCGCGGTGCCACTCGTCCGAATAGCGCTTGCCGACGCGCGCGAGATCGGGCCCGGTGCGCTTGGACCCCCATTGGAACGGGTGGTCGTACATGCTCTCGGCCGCCAGGCTGTAATGGCCATAGCGCTCGACCTCGTCGCGGAACGGACGGATCATCTGGCTGTGGCAGGTATAGCAGCCCTCGCGCATGTAGATGTTGCGCCCGGACAGCTCGAGCGGGGTATAGGGGCGCATCCCCTCGACCTTCTCGATCGTGTTGTCGATCCAGAAGAGCGGGGCGATCTCGACGATGCCGCCAACGACGACGGCAGCGAGCGCGCCCAGACCCAGCAGGGTGATGTTGCGTTCCAGCTTCTTGTGGCTGAAGCGCGGTTCGGCAATGGGTTCGGCCATTTCTCGGCTCCTTATTCGGCGGGCACGGCGACCAGCGGACGGTCGGCGGCGGGATTGTGCGGCGTTTCGGTCATCGGTTTCTCGTCGCGGACCTTGCCGGCCAGCGTGGCCCAGACGTTGACGATCATGATGATGAAGCCGCTGAGGTAGAGCAGGCCGCCAAAGGCGCGCATCAGGTACATCGGGTGCATCGCGGCGACGGTTTCGACGAAGCTGTAGACCAGATATCCGTCGGCACCGTATTCGCGCCACATCAGGCCCTGCATGATGCCCGCGACCCACATCGACGCGGCGTAGAAGACGATGCCGGCGCTCGCGAGCCAGAAGTGCCAGTTGACCATCCGCAGCGAATAGAGCCGCTGGCGACCCCAGAGCCGCGGAACCAGATAGTACATGCAGGCAAAGGTGATCATGCCGTTCCAGCCGAGCGCGCCGCTATGCACGTGGCCGATGGTCCAGTCGGTATAGTGCGACAGGCTGTTGACCGACTTGATCGACATCATCGGGCCTTCGAAGGTGCTCATGCCGTAGAAGGCGAGCGCCATGACCATCATGCGGATGATGGGATCGGTGCGGATCTTGTCCCATGCGCCGTTGAGCGTCATCAGGCCGTTGATCATGCCGCCCCAGCTCGGCATCCACAGCATGATCGAGAAGACCATGCCCAGGGTCTGCGCCCAGTCGGGCAGCGCGGTATAGTGGAGGTGGTGCGGACCCGCCCAGATATAGAGGAAGATCAGCGACCAGAAGTGGATGATCGACAGCCGATAGCTGTAGACCGGACGCTCGGCCTGCTTGGGCACGAAGTAATACATCATCGCCAGGAAGCCGGCGGTCAGGAAGAAGCCGACGGCGTTATGGCCGTACCACCACTGGGTCAGCGCATCCTGCACGCCTGCAAAGGCGGCATAGCTCTTCGATCCGAAGATGGTGGCAGGCAGCGACAGGTTGTTCACCACGTGCAGCATCGCGATGGTGATGATGAAGCTCAGGTAGAACCAGTTGGCGACATAGATATGCGGTTCGCGCCGACGGACGATCGTGCCGACGAACACCGCCAGATAGGCGAGCCAGACGATGGTCAGCCACAGATCGACATACCATTCGGGCTCGGCATATTCCTTCGCCTCGGTCACGCCCATGAGGTAGCCCGTGGCGGCGAGCACGATGAACAGCTGGTATCCCCAGAAGACGAAGCGGGCGAGGGCAGGGAAGGCCAGGCGCGCGCGGCAGGTGCGCTGCACGACGTAGAAGCTGGTCGCGATCAGCGCATTGCCGCCGAACGCGAAGATCACCGCCGAGGTGTGCAGTGGCCGCAAGCGCCCGAAGGTCGTGAACTCCAGATTGAAGTTGAGCGCGGGATAGGCAAGCTGCAGCGCGATGAACAGTCCGGCGGCGAGCCCCGCCGTGCCCCAGAACAGGGTCGCGATGACACCCCAGCGGATGGGGTCGTCATCATATTGCCCCTGGTCGGCGGGAGATTTCAGGATCCCGCGCGCGATCGCGCCATAATCGGCGCGGCTCATGGTGAACCACAAGGCGAGCAGGGCGGCGATCATCATGATCGTCATGTGCACCGCATAGGGCGTGTCGACGGCCATTACCGCCATTGCCAGTGCCAGCAGGGCGAGGCCCAGCCAGCCCCCGGCCTTCAAAACCAAACCATCCATAACGCTTGTCCCCGTGCACGCGGCTTCACAGCAGAATCCGCGCTTCCTCCGCTGGGGTTTGCCCCGAGTTGCGGGGCAAGACATTGATCCGGGTCAAAGAAATTTTTGCGCCGCATCAATGCGACGAACCGAGGCGCGGGGCAGGGATGCGATCACTCAAGGAGGAGTGATCAACATGAACACCAAGATTATCCCGCTGGCTCTTACGGCAGCTGCGTTGGCCCTTCCCGGCCAGGCGATGGCACAGGCGGGCGAAGTGCATTTCAAGGTTCTGGGCACGCTGGTTGCGCCCGACGGCAAGATCAAGGACGTCAAGGTCGACCGCATCGGCCTGCCCGCCGGAACCCAGACCAAGGCGAACGACAATTTCGTACCCACGGTCGCGATCGAATATTTCCTCGCCGATTCGCTGTCGGTCGAAACCATCGCCGGGGTAACCGAACATGATGTCGACGGGCGCGGCGCGCTCGCCGGGGCCGGGCTGGTCTCGAACGCCAAGATCGTTCCCGCCACGGTCACGCTGAAATATCATTTCGGCAAGCCGGGCGGCATCCGCCCCTATATCGGCGCGGGCCCCAGCTATTTCATCTTCATCAACGAAAAGCCCGGCGCGACGACACGCGCGCTCGGCGCCACCAGCCAGAAGATCAACGATACCGTCGGTGCGGCGCTGCAGGCCGGCATCGACATCCCGGTCAACGACAAGGGGCTGTTCGTCTCGGCGGACGTGAAGCGCTATTTCCTGCGGCCGCTGGCCAGCTGGCGCGCCAATGGCGTCGAGGTGCTGCGCACCCGGCACGAGCTCGATCCCTGGGTGATCAGCGCCGGAATCGGCTTCCGCTTCTGAAGCGGGGGGGCGGGTGAATCAGCCCGCCATCTCTTCCATCGCGGCGCGGTTTCGGATCACGATCTCGCGTCGCGATGGCAGGGCGAGCAGCCCGTCGCTCTTCATCCGGGTGAGCTGGCGGCTGGTGGTCTCGATGGTGAGGCCCAGAATGTCGGCAATCTGCTGACGCCCGAATGGCAGCTCGAAGCCG
This sequence comes from Blastomonas sp. CCH1-A6, assembly GCF_001556365.1. Classification (NCBI taxonomy): domain Bacteria; kingdom Pseudomonadati; phylum Pseudomonadota; class Alphaproteobacteria; order Sphingomonadales; family Blastomonadaceae; genus Blastomonas; species Blastomonas sp. CCH1-A6. Next base: position 6,022 of record NZ_LSIS01000242.1, read on the forward strand.
TTCAAGGATCCGTCGGCGTTGCAGCCCTGGCCGGACAGGCGATCGGACATTTCGAGCAGGAACGAGGCGACCTTCTCGGTCGCCGACTTGCGACCCAGCAGCATCATCCAGTGGCGCGCGCGGTCGAGCTCATCGAGCGTGCGGCGCAGCAGCTTCTGCTGCAGGTCGGGATGTTCGCTGGCGAAATCGTCGAACGCGTTGCGGTTGAAGATGCACACCTCGGCATCGGTCATCGCGGTGACGCTGTACGGGCTTTCCTTGCCGAACGGGCGGCCGATGAAATCGGACGGGAACACGATCCCGACAATCTGTTCGCGCCCGTCCGACGCGGCCACGACCAGCTTGAGCACGCCCTCGAGCACATTGGCGACGACAGGCGCTTCGTCGCCCTCCCAGAGCAGGGTGTGCCCCGCCTTGACCTTCTGGCGACGCCCCATCTTGCCCAGAATCAGCAACTCATCCGGTGTCAGGCTTGAACAGATCGCGCGGTTCCGCACGATGCAGGAAGAACAGTCGTTCATGGCTCGTCCCTAACCAGAAAGCTGTGTCTTGGACATAACATTCTTATTGGCGGGGGGGTAGCCCCGCGAAGGTAACCGCGCTTTCGGCGCCATTTTCGGCAATCGCCGCCACGCCGGCAAAATGATCGTCAACGATCACGCCGGGCAGCGTCAGCTTGGTATCGGTGGTCTCCTGCGACTGTTCCCAGTCGCGCGCATCGGCCCTGCGCCAATAGACCTTGTAGCGCGCTGCGCCCGGAACCTCGGGCCAGCTGACCTGGGTGTCGCTGCTCAGCGCGCCGCCCAGCACCGCGCTGGCAGGGGCAGGGGGCGCGCTGGCAAGCTCGCGGATGACCGCGATGTTGAGCGCCGTCACGCGGGCGAGATAGGGGAAATCCATCTCGTCGATCGTATCGCCGAACTTGCGGCCGTTTTCCTCGCGAAGGTCCTGATGCTGGTGGTCATAATTTTCGACCCCCACGGTGAAGCGGATCGCGGGATAGCCAAGTTCGAGCGCGGGCAGATGGTCGCCGCCGCGGCTGAAGCGGTCGGGGCGGCGCACGCCGAACACCTCGAGTCCCAGGTCGCTGCGCGCCTTGCCGACGCGCTGCGCGGCACGCATGACGGCGCGCGAGGGACCGTCGTCCTCCGCACCGCTGCCGCGCCGCGCCATCGCCTCGGCCAGCGATTCCGAAGCGCGGATGCCCTCGCTGAACACGCGTACCCGGTCGGTCACGCGGCGGCCGTCCTGGCCCTCGGTGTTGCCGACAATGTCATTGTTGAGCAGCGCGCGCACCTGCCAGCCGCGCGCGCGTGCCGTTTCGGCGATCAGCCGTCCGCCCCACAGCCCCTGTTCCTCGCCCGAGAGCACCGCATAGATGATCGTCGGCGCGAACCTTTCCTTGCTCAAGGTGCGTGCGGCCTCGAGCACCAGCGCGACGCCCGATCCGTCGTCGTTCGCGCCGGGTGCGTCGCTGGTGAAATCGGCAACGTCCGACACGCGGCTGTCGATATGGGCGGAGATGATGATCACGTCATCGGGATTGCCCGTGCCGGCCTGCACGCCGAGCACGTTGACCACATTGACGCCATTGGGTGCGCGCGGGCCGGTGAAGCGCCGGTCGATCTGCTCGACCGTGATGCAGCCGCCGCACGCCTTGCCTATCTTCGCGAATTCCGTCGCCGCCCAGCGTCTTGCCGCACCGATGCCGCGCGTGGGATGGTCGGGCGAGGATAATGTGTGGCGCGTGCCGAAGCTCACCAGCTTCTCGACATCGGCGCGCAACCGCGCGGCGTCGGCCTCGGGCGCGGCGAGCGCCGGGCTGACGGAAAGGGAAAGGGCGGCGACCAGCGTTGCGATTTTGAGCATGCGCTCAAGCTGACGCAAATCCCTTGCCAACGCAAGGCTTTGGCTGCGTGTCAGCCGCCCGTTTTGAGATACCAACGCTCCCGGCCTTCCAGGCACAAGGCGGTCAGCATACCGCTCATATAGGCGCCGGTATCGATGCCAATTGGGATAGCCCGAACCGGTGAAGCCGCTCATGCCGATCGTCATGCCGTTGGTGATCAGGCTTGCGGCTGCGTCCGCATCCATGATCCTGTTTGCAAGACCGGTGTTGGCGATGCGATTTCCCTGCACTTCATTCTCCCATTGTTTGGGAGCGCCTTTGAACCCGGCGTCCCCTTGATTTTTGGATAGGATGGAATCACCCCGGAGGGCAGCTTATCAAGGGCGCGCCAGCGCCTCCCGGAAATCCGGGTGCGCGATGCCGATAAGCGCGCGCGCCCGTTCGCTGACGCTCTTGCCCTTGAGATCGACCCAGCCATATTCGGTGACGACGATCTGGGTTTCGTTGCGCGGCGTCGTCACCGGCCCCGTCAATGCCGGAACGATGCGGGACACCGTGCCCCTGGCGGCGGTGGAATGGCAGGCGATGATGGACCGGCCGCCCCTGGACGCATAGGCGCCGCGGACGAAATCCAGTTGTCCCCCGGCGGCGCTGAACTGGCGCCCGTTCATGAACTCGGAATTGCACGCTCCGTCCAGATCGACCTGCAACGTGGCGTTGACCGACACCATTCGATCGTTGCGGGCGATCACCGCCGGGTCGTTCACATAATCGACCGGGTGCGCTTCCAGCAGGGGGTTGCCGTCGATGAAATCATAGCATCCATACCCCCAGCCGCGGCCGCGAGCTGGAAGAGGTTGAGCCGGGCGCGATCGTCGTCTGGTCCGGCCGTCGCTATGCCAGTGGCTGCGCGGCATCGTCGCTCTGCACCTTGCAGGCCTTCTTCTGCGATGACGATCATCTGGCGGCCTGGTGCGCGAGCGGTCCGGTCGGAGCCGATGACGGCATTCGTCTGTGCCTGGCCGAAGCGCTCGAGGTTGGGCGCGCGATTTTTGCGCCGATGCGGATGGAGATGCGACCATGGCTTCCTACGACCTGATCGTCATCGGCAGTGGCACGGCAGCGCAGGTCGCGGTCGGCCGGGTCCGTGCCGCTGGATGGTCCGTCGCCGTCATCGATCACCGTCCGTTCGGCGGCACCTGTGCGCTGCGTGGCTGCGATCCCAAGAGGATGCTGGTCAGCGGCGAGGAAGCGATCGACGCGGCAAGGCGCATGGCCAGACATGGCGTCGACGGCACGCTGGCGATCGACTGGCCCGACCTGATGGCGTTCAAGCGGACCTTCACCGATCCGATCCCCGCCAAGCAGGCGCACCGCTACGCCGAGCTCGGTGTCGACGCATTACACGGTGTTGCTCGCTTTGCCGGCCCAGACACGATCGTGGTGGAAGGCCGGACATTGCGGGCCCGCCATATCCTGATCGCCAGCGGCGCGCGTCCAGTCCCGCTCGGCATTCCGGGCGAAGATCTGGTGAGCACAAGCGATGCGTTCCTGGAGCTTCAGGCCCTGCCGCGCCGGATCGTGCTGATCGGCGGCGGCTATGTCGCTGCGGAGTTCTCGCATCTGGCGGCCCGAGCGGGCGCAGAGGTCACCATCCTACAGCGGGCCGAGCGGCTCCTGCCGCACTTCGATCCCGACCTGGTGGGCTGGCTGACGCCCCGGTTCGAGGTGCTCGGCATCCGCGTCGAGACCGGTGCCACCGTTACCCGGGTCGAGCGCAGCGGGAGCGGTCTGCTGGTCCACGCCGAGCGCCAGGGCGAGCCTGATCTCAGCGTCGCCGCCGATCTCGTCGTTCATGCCGCCGGGCGCGGTCCTGACCTCAAGGCGCTCGACCTGTCCGCCGGCGAGGTGGCGGTGCAGGACGGGCGCCTGCAGCTCGACGCGCATCTGCGGAGCATTTCCAACCCGCGGGTCTATGCCGCCGGCGACGCTGCCGGAGTCGGGCCGCGGCTGACGCCGGTGTCCAGCCACGATGCCAAGGTAGTTGCCGCCAACCTCCTGGATGGCCCGACGCACCAGCCGGACTATCGCGGCGTGCCGAGCGTGGCCTTCACTCTGCCGCCGATCGCCGCCGTCGGACTGTCAGAGGAGGCGGCGCGCCGCGGCGGCGTCGCGCTCCGGGTCAACGCAGCCTCGACGCCAGACTGGTTCACCGCCCGCCGCCTCGCCGAGCCGGTCTACGGCCATAAGCTGCTGATCGACGAGGACACGGACCTCATCCTCGGCGCGCATCTCGTGGGGCCGAACGCCGACGAGGTAATCAACGTTTTCGGTCTGGCAATCCGCCACGGCCTCACCGCGGCCGATCTTCGCTCCACCATGTTCGCCTATCCGACCGGCGCCTCCGACGTCGGCTACATGCTGACTTAACGCACGAGCGCCACTGCCATGGCGGCCGATCCCTCGCGCGATCGGCCGCTTCGCGATGCATGTCGATGCGGGCTGTCGCCCGCCATTAAGCGGACGCCGCTTGCGCGGCGGCTCCGATTTTTTGGCCTCTCCCTCGATGCGGGAGTGGTCGGCGCTCCCTGCTAGGCCCGCCGCGGCGCGCTGCAAGCCTCGGCTTCGCCGGGCTGCTCCATTTCATTTCGCCCCTGCGGGTGCAGCCCGCCGCTTCAGCAGGCCTCTCCGGTCGCTCTCGCCGCCCACCCCCGCCTCGGGGGAGGCCATGGGGCTTTTGGGCAGTGCTGGAGGCAACCGATGGTTTTCACCTTCCAACCGCCATTTTGGGCTGGACTGTCAGGATCTGAAATTCCCCAGCATCTCGAAGAAGGTATGGTGCCGCGCGGTATAGCCGACATTGTCGAGGTCGTTGTGCTTGCCGCCCGCCCGCACGCATTTCTGCGCGCTCACCGCGGTGGAATAGGGCCGTGTCTCCAGCCCGGTGAATACGTTCTTGAACGGCACCATGCCCGCGTTGACGAACATCAGCGTCGGGTCGTTCTGCGGCACCAGCGGCGCGCTGGGCACGATCGCATGGCCGTTGCCGCCGAAGTAATCGAGGAAGCTGCGGCGAATGTCGTTGGTCGAGGTCATGCGCGGGGACTTAATGCGGAGTGGCGGCGGTGACTAGCGGGTCTATCTCGCCATCCGTCACCCGTGCCGCGCTTCACCCCATTCGTTCCACCCCAGCGATCGCGGTGTCCTGGGCAGGTACATGCTGTCGAGGCGGTCGACCCGGAACCCGGCGGCGCGCAGCATGGCCGCGGGCGGCCGCGTCAGATGGCATCCCCCGGCGAGACGCTTCCACAACGGCTCGATCCGCTGCTGCCACCGCGTCACCGCAGCGTCCGGCGCCAGCCCATGTTCGCAGAAGATCAGCCGCCCGTCCGGCCGCAGCACCCGCTTCGCCTCGTGCAGCGCCGCGCCGGCATCGTCGACCGAGCACAAGGTAAAGGTCGTGACGACGGTGTCGAAGGAATCGTCCCCGAACGGCAGCGCCTCGGCCGCGCCGTCGAGCACCCGCACCGTCAGTCCCTCGGCGCGCGGCGCCGCTTCGGCCCGCGCACGCAGTTCGGCCGAAGGATCGACGCCCACCACCTCGCTCACCGCGGCGGGATCGTAGAAGGTCAGGTTCAGCCCACCGCCGATGCCCAGTTCCAGCACGCGGCCACGCGCGCGCGGCACCACTTTCGCGCGCTGCCGCATCACCGGTTTGCTCGCACAGGCGCAGCCGATCAGCCGCGGCATGACATGACGGTCGTAGAACGAAACCACAATTATCCTCCCTGGGTCGGATCGACATTCAGCATACATTCCCCAAGTGGCATGCCGTCTGACGTGAGTTTCGCCTGAATCCGACCGCAGGACAATCATTTTCCGTCCCGAGCGGCGTCGTCGGGCGCGCAAGGCGCTGAGACAGGGCAGATCGGCCCGCGAAGCCGCCGTGTTGTGCCCTGGTGGCGGTGTTTTTCAGCGCAGCGGACAGACCCATCCTGCCGTTTTCGTTCAGTTTGGGCGTGGATGGCGGTCATGCGCATAGCGGAGGCGCTCGCAATCGGCGGATGGCGGCGAGGATGGCGCGGACCATCGGACCGGTGACGGCCACCTCGGCCAGCTGGAAGGTGATGGCGCGGGCATGGCGGACGACACGTGCCCCGATCTTGATCAGCTTCAGTTGCAGGCTGGTCAACGACCAGTCGGCCATCGTCTCGGGCAACTCGATGCAGCGCAAGAAGATGGCCAGGTTGTAGGCCAGCGCATGCAGTTGCAGTCGCACCTCATTGTCGCGGAACTTCCGGCATGACAGCCGCGTCCAGTGGAAGGCATATTTACCTTCCTTGATGTGCTGCTCGGCGGTGCCGCGCTGGTTATAGAACCGCACCACCCAGTCGGGCTCCATCGGCAGGTTGGTGACGATGAAGCCGACACGCGGGAACAGTTCGCCCGGATGCCATTCGATCTTGGCGATCACCCGGCGTTCCTTGTCCCAGGATGCCGCCTGATACTCGAAGTCTTCGTAGAAGCGCTTGACCTTGGTCAGCGAAGGTCGCCCGACAGGGCGCGTCAGCCGATGCGCGATCTTCTCGCGCAGGACGTTGTTCGCAGGCAGCCGGATGGCGTAGAAGAATCGGGCTTCTTCCAGCCGCTCATAGATCGCGGGGATCGCGTAGGCGGCGTCAGCCCGGAAGAACCGGCCGCAAAGGTCGCGCTCCGCGTAGCGGGCGATGACGGGGTCGAGAACGTCCCGCCAGCCATCGGCGCTGTGGACGTTGCCATGGCGCAAGGCGCAGCGCTCCAGCATGCCGAACTGGTTGAACAAAAAGTTCGGGTGATAGCAGGTGCAGTCGAAATGCCCGTTCCAGGCCGCGCCCTCCTGATCGCCATGGGTGGGGCTGACCGAACTGTCCATGTCCAGAACGATGTACTTCAGCCCGTTACGGTCATGGAACCGGTCGATCCATTGGCCATTCAGGTCGGCCAGCGCGGCACGGTTCTCGGGCTGTGCCAGTGTCTCGGTCTCGAACCGTCCCATCTGCGAGGCCGAGGCCGCTTGCGCATCGACAGCCCTTCCACCCACGACCTGGCGCATCACCGGATCGAGGGCCAGGCGGTCGGCGTCGTTCACATCCTCGTATCCGGCCAGTCGCCCGAACACCGATTGCCGGAACAACCCGTCAAGCCGGTGGACCGTGTTCTTGCCGCGCCGGGTGTCGCGCAATGCTTTTGCCGCCAGATCGGACAGCCCGAGCGCGTCATCCAGCTCGCGCATCACCAGCAGGCCGCCGTCGGAACTGAGCTGCGCACCTCGGAACTCCACATGCACCCGGCGGTCGAACTCGACCCGATCTGCCCGCTTCGAACCCGCACCCTCTGGGTGATCCATCAAACGCGCCCCTCACGGCCATCAACACCATGATTTATATCGGAAATATTGAGATCCTGACAGCAAAATCAGCGATTTACTTGGGGAATGTGGGGCCAATGCGGTTGGAGCATTCCTCGACATCGTCGGTGATGGTGTGACCATGCACGATCAGCTTGTCATGCGGTGTTTCGTCGAGAATGAAATCCTCGCGGATCCAGCGCAGGTCCTTGGGGCGCTGTTCCTCGATCGACTTGCCCGGACGGATGCCGGCATGGACAAAGGCATAGTCGCCCATCACGATCCGGTCCTTGAAGCCGCGCACGAATTCGAGGTGCCTTTGCGGCAGCAGCGTGGTGAGCCGCTCGGTCAGCTCCTCCATGCTCAGCGAATTATATTCCTGTGGACTGATGTCATAGCTCAGGATCGTCTCGCGCCCGCCGATCTTGCAGAAGAAGCGCACCAGCTTCTCGTCGCCATCGGCGGCGGCGAGATACACTTCCTCGTGATTGCCCATCAGGAAATGGACATTGTCGCCCAGCGTTTCGGACAGTTCGATAGCGCGATCGATCACCCCGGCGCTGTCCGGGCCGCGATCCATCAGGTCACCCAGAAACACGATATGCGTGTCTGCAGGGCCGCGCATGCGGTCGTCCATGACGATCTTGTCGAGCAGCTGGTCGAGCAGATCGCGCCGGCCATGGATGTCGCCGATCGCATAGACGCGCTGGCCGTCGGGCAGGGTGGCGGTATCGATGGGCGCTGCCGGTTTGGGCTTTCTGCGCAGCAAGGCCTTCAGCATGATGCTTCCGCTTCTTCTCTTGTCGTGATCGTGCGTCGCCCCGTGCGGCTGCTATATGCGCCAATCTGCCCAAAGTGCAATGGGCCTGTGTTCGCAAGTGCAGCAATTCCTGCGCTGTGTCGCAATGGCGCAACATTCCCCCTCCCGACGGGGAGGGGGAATCTGGATCACTCCGCCGCGAAGCTCAATCCGGCTCGGGCGACCAACCGCTTGACCAGATGCTCACCCAGCACCGCGCCGGGGGTGGTGATGCCGCCCGGGCCTTCGGGCACGTCCTCGATCAGCCCGAGTGCGCTTTCGGCGATCATCTTGCTGGTGGAGCCGTATCCCGGGTCCTTGTCGCCCTTGACGCCATAGAGCTGCACCTGGCCATCGGGCATCTCGGCGACGAACAGCACGTCGTAGAAGCCGTTCTCGCGCTCCTCCTTGCTCGGGCCTTCGCCGGGCTTGGGGCCGCCTTCGCCGCCCATCATGTCGGTGCTGGCAATATGCTTGGCGATCGCCTCGCCCTTCTCGCCGGGGCCGGTCAGCATCATCTCGTCATAGACGAAATCCTGCCCATAGGGGTGGCCGAGCAGCGCATTGGTGCGATGGACATTCTTGGTGTTGATCGGCGCCATGATGAACGGCGCGGCCCAGCTGCCGAGCTTGTCGTCATGCTCGGGCTTGTTGCCCTTGGGCTGGGCCGGGCCTTCGAAGCCGCCCGCCAGGCTGAACGGATTGGTGAGATAGCCGAGCAGTTCGGGATTGCGCCCGACCGCGGCCATGGTTGCCTTGAGCGAGGCGGCGGTGCCGCCCGAAAAGGTGCCCTGCATCGCGCGGACCCGGCCCTTGACGCGCGGGGCGGGCTTGCCGAAGCGGGCCACGCATTCCTTCTGCAGCATCAGCACGCCGAGATCGAACGGGATCGAATCGAAGCCGGTGGAGAACACGATTCGCGCGCCGCTTTCCTTTGCCGCGGCGTCATACTTGTCGATCATCTGGCGCATCCAGGCGGGTTCGCCGCACAGGTCGACGTAATCGGTGCCATTGGCGGCGCAGGCGGCGACCAGCGGCTCGCCATAGAGCTGGTACGGACCGACCGTGGTCAGCACGACCTTCGTCCGCTTGGCCATCGCGTCGATGGTCTCTGGCTCGTCGGCATTGGCAACGACGATCGGGGTGTCGGCGGGCAGGCCCATCTCTGCAAGCACCGCTGCCATCTTGTCGGCGGAGCGCGCCGCGACCGCCCATTTGGGCGCATCGCCGCCCTGGCCATAGGTGTTCTGCAGATATTCGGCGACCAGTCGCCCGGTAAAGCCGCTGGCACCATAGACGATGACGTCGAACTCGCGCGAATCGCGTGCGGACATGAGGCTCTCTCCTGCTGTGATGTTATAGTGCGTGCTTGTGGGTCAAAGCCGGGGCAATGTCACGCCGCGCTGGCCCATATATTTGCCCGCACGATCGGCATAGCTGGTCTCGCACGGCTCGTTGCCCTTGAGGAACAGGAACTGGCACGCACCCTCGTTGGCGTAGATCTTGGCGGGCAGCGGCGTGGTGTTGCTGAATTCGAGTGTGACATGCCCCTCCCAGCCGGGCTCCAGCGGGGTAACATTCACGATGATGCCACAGCGCGCATAGGTCGATTTGCCGAGGCAGATCACCAGCACATCGCGCGGCACGCGGAAATATTCGACCGTGCGTGCCAGCGCGAAGCTGTTGGGCGGGATGATGCAGACATCGGTCTTGCGATCGACAAAGCTCGCTGGGTCGAATTCCTTGGGGTCGACCACCGAGGAATTGACGTTGGTGAAGATCTTGAACTCGTCCGCCACCCGCGCGTCATAGCCATAGGAGGACAGGCCGTAGGAGATGCAGCCATCGCGCCGCTGGGCTTCCACGAACGGCTCGATCATGCCGTGTTCCTGCGCCTGGGTGCGGATCCATTTGTCGGAAAGGATGGACATTCTCGTTCCTTCTAACTTCGTCATTCCCGCGAAAGCGGGAATCCCGCTAGCGCTGCAAAGCGGGACCCCCGCGTGCGCGGGGGTGATGGGATGGCGGCATCATTCCAAATTGGCCGGGCCGAACGCGGCTGGCAAGAGCACCGACAGCCGGTGCTCGATTGCGCCCGTCGCGTGGCCCGAATAGACGATCGGATCAGTCCCGCCCAGTTGCGCCAGTTCGTTCATCACCTGGCGGCAGCGGCCGCAGGGCGTCACCGGATGCGGACCCGGCGCAAGCTGGCCATCGGGCCCAAGTGGCCCGCCCATGATCGCGACCTCGATCAGCCCGGTGCGGCGGCCCTGCAGGTTCGCGGCGATCGCGGCGCTGGTCTCGGCGCAGATGGCGAGGCCATAGCTTGCATTCTCGAAATTGCTGCCGGTCACGATCGTGCCATCGGCAAAGCGGAAGGCCGCGCCGACATGAAAGCCCGAATAGGGGGCATAGGCCGTCAGCGCCGCTGCCCGCGCTGCCTCCAGCAATTCGGTTCTGCCTATATTGTCATTCATGGTCGCACCACATTCCAGCGCACGCCGTCCGGCGCACCGTTGATCCGGTAGAAACTGCTCGATTGCCACATCACCCAGCGCTTGGCGGCATAGTCGGGTGGCACGAAATCGCCGATCAGCCAGACGGTGCGCGCCAGCCCTTCGCTGACCTGATACGCATCCTCGAAATCGCGGCCGATGCGCAGCAGCGCCGGCTTGCCCGCATGGTTCTCGATCTGGTTGAGCAGGGTGTTGAGTTCGCCAAGCAGCATGGCGCGATCAGGCCTGTTCTTGCAGGCCTCGCTCAGCTCCAGGCTGACAACGGGGGGAAGCATGTCGGGATCGCGCGGAACGGTGGTGATGAACTGCTGCGCCTGCGATTCCTCGCTGGCGCACAGGCTGAACTCATGCACCGCGCCGTAGCGCATGCCCGCCGCGCGCGCGCCCTTGATGTTCGCGGCAAAGCGCGGGTCACGCAACGATCCGCCCGCGCTCGCGCGGACATAGGCAAAATCCGCACCCATGGTCGCCAGTGTCGGCCAGGCCAAGTCGCCATCGGCGGCGCTGACATACAGGCCCTGCACAGGGTAATCCTTGCGCGAAGGGGTCCATCCGGTGATGCCGCCCCAGACCAGCCCGCCGAGCACCGCCAGCAGCAGCGCGAGCAGGACAAGGCCGATGGTCCAGCGTTTTAGGGTCGAAGGGCGCATGTCGCTTTGGCTCAGCCCTTGATGTGCAGCACGCAGATCAGCGTGAACAGGCGGCGCGCGGTGGGAAAATCGATCTCGATCTTGTCTTGCAGCCGCTCGACCAGCAGCTCGGCGGCATCATTGTGGACCCCGCGCCGTGCCATGTCGATTGTCTCGATCTCCTGCGCCGTCGCCTTGCGGATCGCCTGGTAATAGCTGTCGCAGATCGCAAAATATTCGCGGATCGGGCGGCGGAAGCGGCCCAGCGCCAGCACCAGCGTTTCCAGATGGCTGCCGTCCTCGCGCGAGATGGTGATCGCCAGCCGGCCTTCGAACACCGCCAGATGCAGACGGAAGGGGCCGGCATAGCCGTCAGGATAGGCTTTCAGCGGCTTGAAATAATTGTCCTCGATCAGGTCGAAAATGGCGATGCGCCGTTCCTGCTCGATATCCGCGTTGCGCCACAGAATCGTCTGCTCGTCGAGCTCGACATGGATGATGCGCGGATTGGACATGATCCTCCCGTCTTTCCCTATGCCGTGCATCGGGGCAAGCGGAAAAAGCCCGTCGGTTCCGCTCTCCCCGGCCTTGTCCACACGATTATTGGTACAGGCGGCTTGCGCGCCGGGGCGGCTGCGGCGATTATGGCCGGATGCCCGAAGATATCCTGCTCCAAGCCGCACCGCCGCCGGCGCTGCCGCCCCAGATTGCCGCGCCGAGTGCGCGCGAATCCGCCGAAGCGCGGCTGCCGCGCAATATCGAGGCCGAGGCCGCGTTCCTGGGCGCGCTGCTGATCGACAACCGCATTGCGGAAGAGGTCGGCGCGCGGCTCAAGGCGGAGCATTTCTTCGAAAGCGTTCACCAGCGGCTCTACGCGCAGATCATGAAGCTGATCGACAAGAACGTGACCGTCACCCCGGTGACGCTCAAGCCGTTCTTCGAGAATGATCCGGGCCTGGGCGAACTGGGCGGCATGCGCTATCTCGCGCGGCTGACCGGCGATGCCGGCGGGCTGATCGGCGCGCGCGACTTTGCCGAGCAGATCTACAATCTCGCGCTGCTGCGCGAGCTGATCCAGGTTGGCCGCTCGCTGGTCGAGAAGGCGATGGACACCAGCGAGGCGGTCGACCCTATGGGCCAGATCGAGCTCGCCGAAGCGGCGCTCTACAATGTCGCGCAGGGCGAGGGCGATACCAGCGGCGCGGTGCAGTTCAACGTCGCCACGCGCACCGCGCTGTCGATGGTCGAAAAGGCGCTGAATAGCGGCGGCCATGTCTCGGGCGTGACCACGGGTCTCACCGATCTCAACGCCAAGATCGGCGGCCTGCATCCGTCGGACCTGCTGATCCTCGCCGGACGTCCCGGCATGGGCAAGACCTCGCTCGCCACCAACATCGCCTTCAATGCCGCCGCGCGCTGGCGGCTCGACAAGGCGGCGGGCGTCGCCGACGACAAGAATGTCGGCGCGAAGACCGCGTTCTTCAGCCTCGAAATGTCCGCCGACCAGCTCGCCACGCGTATCCTGGCCGAGCAATCGCGGATCAGCTCGGAAAAGCTGCGCATGGGGCAGATCGCGCGCAACGAGTTCCAGCGGCTGGTTGCGGCTTCGCAGGAGCTCGAGGACCTGCCGCTGTTCATCGACGATACCCCGGGCCTGACGATCGCCGCGCTGCGCGCCCGCGCGCGACGCCTCAAGCGCAAGCACGATATCGGCTTCATCGTGGTCGACTATCTCCAGCTGCTCCAGGGCACGGGCCGCAACGAAGGCCGCGTGAACGAGATTTCGGAGATCAGCCGAGGCCTCAAGACGCTCGCCAAGGAGCTTCAGCTGCCGGTGATGGCGCTGTCGCAGCTCAGCCGTGCGGTCGAAAGCCGCGAGGACAAGCGACCGCAGCTCTCCGACCTTCGCGAATCCGGCTCGATCGAGCAGGACGCCGATATCGTGCTCTTCATCTATCGCGACGAATATTACAATCAGGCGCTCCAGCCGACCGTTCCCGACGACAACAGCACGCCAGAAGAGGTCGAGAAATACCGCATCTGGGAGGAACGCCATCTCAAGGTGCAGGGCAAGGCGACCGTGGTCGTCGCGAAGCAGCGCCATGGTTCGACCGGCAATGTCCAGCTGCGCTTCGAGAGCGAATATACCAAGTTCAGCGATCTGGCCCGTGAGGATTATATGGAAGGCGGGTTTGACGAATAGGCGGGCCTGCGCCATATTGCACCAATAGTATGACGCCATACAGGCGGAGGGCATTATGGCCACGGTACGCAAGACGATCACGCTGACGCAGCAGCAGGATGCGTGGATATCAGACCAGATTGCCGCTGGTAGCTACACCAATGACAGCGAGGCTATCCGGGACCTGATCCGGCAGGCGCAGCAGCGTGATCTCGAACTGGACAGTATCCGGGCAGCGCTGATTGAGGGCGAGCTCAGCGGCGAGCCGGAGCCATTCGATTTCGCCGCGTTCAAGCGCCGCAAGCTCGAAGAGCATGGCTAGCTTCAAGCTCGCGCCGGCGGCGCAGCGCGATCTTGACGACATTTTCGACTACACCATCGTCCATTGGGGACGCGATCAGGCGCTAAGCTATGTTGATCTGATAGAGGCGGCCTGTGGCGAGCTTGCGAGAGCGCCTCACAGGGCTCCGGCCTGCGACCATGTCCGCAAGGGCTACCGTCGACGCACGATCGGTCGCCACGTCATCTATTTCCGCGTCGTACCGGAAGGCATTGCGGTTATGCGCATATTGCATCAGCGGATGCAGGCACCGTCACATCTCTAACTCCGCACCACCGTCATCAGATAGTTCAGCGCCAGGTTGTCGCTGAGGTGCAGGCCCTTGAGCGGGTCCCAGGCGATGCCGCGCGTGTCGGTGACGGTGAGGCCGGCGTCCTTCAGCAGCGCGGTCAGCTCTTCCGGGGTGAGGAACTTGTGCCAGTCGTGCGTGCCGCGCGGCAC
>NZ_LSIS01000024.1:0-35526 GCF_001556365.1 Blastomonas sp. CCH1-A6
TCGAGATGCGCCGCGAAATACTGCGTCCCGCGCGGTTCGGCCGGCTCCGGTGCGGCGGGGGCCGGACTCGCGAGGGCCGGCGCACGCTCGACGGGCATGATCACCGGGCGCAGCACGAAGCCCACGCCGAATCCGATGACCAGCGCGACCAGCACGATGAAGAGTGTCTTGCTTCGTGTCATGGCTATTTCTTTTCCGGTTGGTGATGTGATGGCTGCGGCATCAGAATGGGCGGCAGCGAATAGCGACCGGCCACGAGATCAAGGAAGCGCAGCAAGACGGGGTTGTCATTGTCTTCACGCCAATAGCCCGAGAAGCCGATCCGCATATGTCCATGACTGTCGTGGATTTCGCTGAACGTTACGCCTGGCACTTGGATACCCAAGGCGGATTCGGCGACAATCGAGAGACGCCCACCGAGCGCAATGGCGCTCAACATTGTCTCGCGTCCGATATCCTGCATGTCGATCTCTGGCATGCAACCGGGGACCCCAAGTTTGCCCATGAGGATGTTTCGGGTCTCTGGGCCGGGATCTCGTTCGGTCAGCAAAAAGTGTTCGCCGGTCAGGTCGGGCCAATGGATGCGTTCGCATTGGGTGAGTGGATGGCCTGCCGGCATTGCTACAAATATGCGCTCACTCCAGAAAGAACGGCTCATCAGACCCCGATAGGAGGCCTCCCCAATCATGATCGCGATATCGAGCAGGCCATTCTCGATCCCGGCCAACAGCATATCCCGATCGCGTTCAAAGCCGGATACTTTGACCTCGGGGTGGCGTTCGCCGAACTCGCTGAGCGTTGCCCGCAAGTTGCCGGCGGAGAAGGACGTATAGAAGCCTACGGCCAGCTTGCCGACGTGGCCGTTGTTCGTGGCGCGGACCCAGTTGTTCAGTTCCTCGAACTCCTTCACGATGCGCTGTGCCGTTCGCAGATAGGTTCTGCCATTCGGAGTCAGAGTGGCACCGCGGGTCTTGCGGTCGAACAGCGCCATGCCTAGCCGCTTCTCGATTTCGAGGACGTGTCGGCTGAGCGTTGCTTGCTTGATATTTATGCTGCGCGCCGCGCGACTGAAGCTACCGGCCTCGGCCGCCGCAATCAGGTAGCGGAGCTGGCGCAGCTCAATCACCGGGCTAACGGATCATCAGGCGGTGTCGTGAACTCCGTCCAGCCGCCACCCAGCGCCTTGTAGAGATTGATGAGATTACTGAGCCGCACCAGCTTGGAGCGGACCAAGGCTTGCTGTGACCCGTAAAGCGTGCGCTGCGCGTCGAGCAGGGCGAGGTTGTCATCCTCGCCTGAGTTGAGCCGCTGTTCCGCGAGCCTGTAGGCATTGCGGCTGGCATCGACCCGCTGCGTTTCCGATCGGATTTGGGCGTCCAAGGTTCCTTTGCCGGCGAGCCCGTCAGCCACGTCGCGGAAGGCGGATTGGATCGCCTTCTCATAGTTGGCGATTTCGATCCGTTTCTGCACGTCCGCGCGATCGAGGTTGGCTCTCAGCGCGCTGCCGCCGAAGATTGGAAGCGGCAGGGTGATGCGCGGCATGAAGCTCCATGCGCCCGACCCCGATGAGAACAGATCGTCGAGGCTCGCGCTCGCTGTTCCCGCCGAGCCGGTCAGACTGATCGTCGGGAAGAACGCTGAGCGGGCAGCGCCGATATTCGCGTTGGCGGCGCGCAGCGTATGTTCGACCGCGCGGATGTCGGGTCGGCGCGCCAGAAGGTCCGAGGGCACGCGATCGACCCGGCCGCCGACCGGCGCCGTGACCTGCGTAAAGGAAAGGTCGAGCCGTGCGGCGGCTACGGCCGCGCTACCGGCCTGCACCTGTGCGCGTGCGGCGTTCCGCTGCGCCAGCGCGTCGTCATAAGTCTTGCGCGAGATTGCGCCGGTCGCGACGAGTTGTTCCGAGCGGGTGAAATTGCTTTCGGCGAGCGTTGCGGAGGCTTGCGCCTGACGAAGCTGCGCCTGCGCCTGATCGAGCGCGACCTGGAATGGTCGCGGATCAATGCGGAACAGAAGCTGCCCCTTCCTGACGAGCACGCCTTCGGGGACATGGACGGAGACGATTGCGCCGCTGACGCGGGGCCGCAACTCGACGCTCTGGGGCGCCGATAGCGAACCGTTGAACTCGGCCGAGGGGGCAAGCTCGCGCACGACAACTTGCGCTACTGGCACTTGCGGCGCTGCCGCCGCTTGTGCGCCCTGATCGCCGCCCGATTTGCTACAAGCTGACGTAAGGCCGCCAATAGCCAAGGCTATGGAAGCCAGGAGAAGTGCGCTTTTTGTCGGCATGATATTGCCTTTCAACTGTGCCGCGCCTTGTTCATCCGTTCCGCGGCGTCTGATCGATTCCTGTTCGCTTTGCGGCTTCCAGCGTTGGCAAGGTCAAGGATTATTTTCAACAATCATTCATATGAATATAGATAAATATGAAAGGATAGGCGATAGGTCGAAGGGGCACGCCGGCATGGCGCGTCGAGCGTCGCAATGCCATCCTTGGTGCGCATCGCGACGAGATTAGGCGCGGCGCATTGAAGCTCGCGCGTGTCCTCAATGATGACGACGCGGTCGGGACCCTTGGCGACTTCGGCTAGAAGCGCCGCTTGGTCGGCGGCCATGGTGCCCGACTGCACATAGTCATCGAGCAACGTACCGGCGGCGTAGGTCCGACGTGAGCCCGAAGTGATTCATCCCTTGACCTTCCAAACGTTGGAAGAAGCATCGGTCTGCGGCAACAAACGAATCAATGCGGAAAGTCAGGAATTCCCGGATTCCTGAAGCCGTCCCTCAACCGCCGACGCCGTCATCGGCTTCTCCGAGCGCAAAAATGACGCTGCCATTTGCTCGTCATCGCCACGGCCAGCTCATGGTGGTGCTTGACTGCATCGAGTTGACATCAAACAAATGAACACATATTCATGTGCACATCTTATGGCTCCGTTTGAGATCGACATGCCCCATTCCCACAGCCACCACGATCACGATCACGCAAGACGGGAGCATGCCCATTTTCGCGATCTCGCGGGAGGACGTGCGATGCCTAGCAAGTCACCTATGTTTCGGAACCAGCCACGATGATGGCGCTCGTGCGGGTCGCGCTAACGCGACCGCTGACCTTCATCGTGATGGCCGTGCTGATCTTTGGCCTCGGCATCCTGTCCGTTCTGAGGATGCCGGTCGACATCTTCCCGCGCATCGGCGTGCCGGTGATCGCGACCGCCTGGACCTATAATGGGCTGTCGCCCGAGGACATGGCCGGACGGATCATCAATCCGTTCGAACGCGTGCTGACCACGACCGTCAACGACATCGACCGGATCGAGAGCCAGTCGATGAACGGCGTTGGCGTCGTGCGGATTTACTTCCAGCCAGGCGCGGACATTCGCACCGCGACCGCGCAGGTCACGTCGATCTCGCAGGCCATTTTGCGTCAGCTTCCGCCGGGCATCTCTCCGCCGTTCATCGTCAACTATGACGCCTCGACCGTGCCGATCGTCCAGCTCGCCCTCTCCGGCGAAGGGCTGAGCGAACAGCAGCTCTACGATCTCGGCGTCAATCAAATCCGCCCGCAGCTCATCACCGTGCCGGGCGTCGCCATGCCCTTCCCATTCGGCGGCAAGCAGCGTCAGATACAGATCGACATCGACCCTGAGGCGCTGCGCGCTCGCGGCCTGTCCGCCGGCGACGTCGCGGCGGCGATTGCCGCGCAAACCCAAATCATCCCGGCGGGCTTCGCCAAGGTCGGCGGCCTGCAATACACCGTCAGGCTCAACAATGCGCCGGGCTCGGTCGAGCAGTTGAACAATCTGCCAGTTCGCGTGGTCGACGGCGCGACGATCACCATGCGCGACATCGCCCAAGTCCGCGACGGCGCGCCGCCGCAAATGAACATCGTCCAAGTCGAAGGCCAGCGGTCAGTCCTGATGACCGTGCTCAAGAGCGGTGCGGCCTCAACCATCGATATCGTCAATACGGTTCGCGAGCGTATCCCACAGATCACCGAGGGCCTCCCGGAAACGCTGCGCGTCCAGCTTATCGGCGACCAGTCGGTGCTGGTGAAGGCGGCCGTCTCCACCGTGGCCTATGAGGGTGTGTTGGCCGCCGTGCTGACCTCGCTGATGATCCTGCTGTTTCTGGGATCGTGGCGATCGACGATCATCATCGTGACCACGATACCCTTGGCGATCCTCGCCGCGTTGTTGGCGCTGAGCGCGACCGGCCAGACGATCAACATCATGACGCTGAGCGGCTTGGCTCTGGCCATCGGCATATTGGTCGACGACGCGATGGTCACGATCGAGAACATCAACTGGCACCTTGAGAAAGGGAAGCCGGTTCTACGCTCGATCATGGACGGCGCGGCGCAGATCGTGACGCCCGCCTTCGTGATCGTGACGTGCATCTGCATCGTCTTCGTGCCGATGTTCTTCCTGCCGGGCGTCGCAGGCTATCTGTTCGTGCCGCTGGCACTGGCGGTGATCTTCTCGATGATCGCCTCGTTCATCCTGTCGCGCACGCTCATCCCGACGATGGCGATGTATCTGCTACGCCCGCATCGGGAGGGCGAAGAGGCCGAGCGCGCCCGCTCGCGCAATCCACTCGTCCGGTTCCAGCATCGCTTTTCGACCGGGTTCGACAGGCAGAAGGACCGCTTCGGGCGGGTGCTTTCCCGCGTGATGTCCGCACGGCGCATCTTCATCCCGGCGTTCCTCGGCGCGATGGTGGCGTCGCTGCTGCTCATTCCCACACTTGGCCGCGACTTCTTTCCCACTGTGGATGCTGGGCAAATCACCCTGCATGTGCGCGCGCCGGCAGGCACGCGCATCGAGGACAGCACGGCGCTGATCTCGCGGGTGCAGACGCGGGTGCGCGAATTGATCCCCGCCGAGCAGGTTGAATCGGTCGTCGCCAATGTCGGAATGTCCTCCGCGCTGCTCAACGTCATCTACAACAATACGGGGACGGTGGGACTGAACGAGGGCGATATCCTCATCTCGCTCGGGCGGAACCGAACCGCGACGGACACGCATGTCGCCACTTTGCGGCGCGAGCTGCCCGTGAGCTTTCCGGGCGTTGATTTCTCCTTCCTGCCTGCCGACATCACCAGCCAAATCCTGAACTTCGGCTCGCCAGCGCCGATCGATATCCAGGTGCGCGGCCGGAATCTCGCGGCGAACGAAGCTTATGCGCAAGCGATCCTCAAACGCGTTCGGACCGTGCCCGGCCTCGCCGACGCCCGACTCCAGCAATCCTCGCGCGCGCCGCAGCTCAACATCGACATCGATCGCTCGCGGATCGCGCAATACGGGCTCAACCAGCGTGACGTAACCACCAGCGTCGCGACCGCCCTAGCCGGCACGCAGCAGTCTGCGCCGGTTTACTGGCTCAATCCCGAAAACGGGGTGTCCTATCCTGTCGTGGCGCAAGTCCCCGAACTGGAGGTCGACACGATCGCTGCGCTGGAAGCGCTGCCGGTTTCGGCGACGGGCGCCGGGGAGGCCCAGACGCTGGGCGGTCTTGGCGCCGTGACTCGCAATACGACCATCAACGTAGCGAGCCGAGCAGACATCCAGCCGGTCATCAACATCTATGCCACGCCGCAGGCTCGCGACCTGGGCGCCGTGGCCGGCGACATTCATCGCATCATTGCCGAGATGGATGCCGAGCGCCCGGCCGGCGTAACCGTCACGCTGGCGGGACAATATGAGACGATGAACCACG
Source organism: Blastomonas sp. CCH1-A6 (assembly GCF_001556365.1). Taxonomy (NCBI): domain Bacteria; kingdom Pseudomonadati; phylum Pseudomonadota; class Alphaproteobacteria; order Sphingomonadales; family Blastomonadaceae; genus Blastomonas; species Blastomonas sp. CCH1-A6. Next base: position 5,719 of record NZ_LSIS01000024.1, read on the forward strand.
CCTTCTCCGGTCTCGCTTTCGGGCTGATCGGCGCGATTATCCTCATCTACCTCGTGATCGTCGTGACCTTCCAGAGCTGGATCGACCCGCTGGTCATCATCGGCGCGCTGCCGGCCGCCTTCGCCGGCATCGTCTGGATGCTGTTCGTGACCGGCACGACCATCTCCGTGCCCGCGCTCACCGGCGCGATCATGTGCATGGGCGTCGCCACCGCCAACTCCATCCTGGTGGTCAGCTTCGCACGCGAACGCCTAGCCGAGACCGGCGACGCCACCCGCGCCGCGATCGAGGCGGCGGTGGTCCGTTTCCGCCCCGTGCTGATGACCGCGCTCGCGATCATCATCGGCATGACCCCCATCGCGCTCGGTATCGGCGAGGGCGCCGAGCAGAACGCTCCGCTCGGCCGCGCGGTGATCGGCGGCTTGATCTTCGCAACCGTGGCGACACTGCTGCTCGTGCCGGCGCTGTTCAGCATCGCCCATCGCAAGGGCGCGCCTTCCTCACCCGCAAGGGAGCTTGAACTCCAGCATGTCTGATCCAACCCCAAAGAAGCGCGCCGGCCTTTATCTCGGCGCGGCCGGTCTCGTGATTGCCGCACTGGTCGGAGGCGGCCTCGTTTCGCGCGGCATGGCCGAAAGCGAACAGGCAGCCATCGCGGCCGAGAACGCGCTGCCCACCGTCAGCCTGGTTCAGCCCCGCGTGTCCGAGGGAGGCGAGATCGTGCTGCCGGGCAGTCTCGATCCCTATAATCGCGCCGCGATCAACGCGCGGGTGAGCGGCTATGTGCGCGAATGGCGCGCGGACATCGGGGACCGGGTGCGGCGCGGGCAAACGCTCGCCATCCTCGATGCGCCCGAGATCGACCAGCAGCTCGCGCAGGCCCAGGCGGCCTATCAGACCGCGGCCGCTGATCGCGGGCTGGCCGAAACCACGGCGGCGCGCTGGAACAATCTGCTCGAAAAGGACGCCGTGTCCCGGCAGGAAGCCGATGAGCGGCAGGGGCAGTTTGCCGCTGCCGATGCGCGCGCACGGGCCGCTCAGGCGGACGTCGGCCGGCTGAGGGCGCTGACCGGATTTACGCGGCTGACGGCGCCGTTCGATGGCGTCGTCACCAGCCGCTCGGCCCAGCTCGGCGCCTTGGTCCAGACGGGCGCGCCGGGGGTGGAACCCTTGTTCACCGTTGCCGACGTCAGCCGCCTGCGCCTCTATGTGCGCGTACCGCAAGCTTTTTCGGGAAGGCTGGTGCGCGGCACGCAAGCGATGTTCACCGTGCCTGACAGACCGGGCGAGGTGTTCGAGGCCACACTGTCCCGTCTCTCCGAGGCGGTGGACCGCCAATCCGGCGCAATGCTGGTGGAATTTCTGGTCGATAACGGCGCTCGACGCCTGAGACCCGGCAGCTACGCGGAGGTGCGGGTGTCCGTGCCTGGCGGCGCCGAAACGGTCCAGGTGCCGGCGAGCGCCCTGATCCTCGGTTCCGACGGCGCGCGGGTCGCCGTGGTCGATGGCCAGGGTCAGGTCGCGCTTCGGGAGGTTGCGGTGGGTCGCGACCAGGGCGCGACCATCGAGATTATCTCGGGGCTACGTCCAACCGACCGCATCGTTCAGACCCCTCCCGACGCGCTGGCCACCGGCGACAAGGTCCGGGTAGTTCCCGCACGGCAACCGGCGGCTCCGAATGCGCAGCGCTAGGATAGCATTCGTCGCCGCGATCGGCCTCGGCGGCTGCGCCACCCTGCCGCCGATGCAAACGCCGGCAATCGAGACCCCGGCAAGCTTCCGCCATGTGGAAGGATGGACGACGGCCGCGCCCGGCGATCATCTAGACCGTGGCGAGTGGTGGCGCGGATTCGCGGACCCGGTGCTCGACGAGCTGATGGCGCGGCTGGACGAGCGGACCCCGACGCTCGCGGCCGCGCTTGCCCGTTACGACCGGGCGTTGGCGGCGGCACGGCTCGACCGCTCCAACCAGTTGCCGAATGTCGATCTGACCGGCGGGGCTTCGCGCGAGCGGCTTTCAGCCGGACGATCGATCGGAGCTGGCGAGCCCGTAATCGCGAACCAGATCCTCTTCGGTGTTGGTCTCGATTATGAGTTGGACCTTTGGGGCCGGGTCCGCAACAGCGTGCGCGCCGCTACGGCGGATGCCGAAGCGCAGGAGGCCGCCTTGCGCTCGGCGCGGCTCAGCCTTCAGGCTTCGGTCGCCGATCTCTATGTCCAACTTCGCGCCGTCGATGCCGAGCAGGTCCTGCTGACCAGGACCGTGGCCGCCTATGCGCGCGCCGATGATTTGATCCGCACCCGCCACGAAGGCGGCATTGCCTCTGGCGTGGACCGTAGCCGATCGACGGCCCAGCTCGCCGATGCCCGCGCCCGTCTGGAGGCGCTACGGGCGCAGCGCGCGGGGATCGAGAACCGGATCGCGGCGCTGGTTGGCGAGAGCGCCTCTGTTTTCGCCATCGATCCCGCGCAACGAAGCCTTGCGCTGCCTGACCTGCCGCCGTCCCTGCCCTCCGAACTTCTTCAGCGCCGTCCCGACATCGCCGAGGCGCAGCGCCGCCTGGTCGCCGCCAATGCGCGGATCGGCGTCGCGCGGGCCGCCTTCTATCCGCGCATCAGCCTCGGGCTCGGCGCGGGGTATCAGGCGGTCGAGGCGCCGATCGTCAGCGCGGATACTGGTTTCTGGGCGCTCGGGCCGATCACCACGATCTTCAATCTGTTCGACGGTGGCGGACGGCGAGCGCGGCTGGCCATCAGCCGGACGGACTATGAAGAACTCGCCGCGGGCTACCGCCAGACCGTGCTGGATGCGTTCCGGGAGGTGGAGGATGCCCTGTCTCGCATGGATGCCTTGACGGGTCAGGATCGCGAGCAGCGCATAGCCGCCCAAGCGGCGGCGCGGGCTGAGAGCCTGGCGCTTGATCGCTATCGCGACGGCGCGGCCGACTATCTGGAGGTGACGACGGCCCAAACCGCCGCGCTCGCCGCGCAACGCGCCAGCATCACGGTCGAATATGATCGCGCCCGAACGGCAATCGCCTTGATCCGGGCGCTGGGAGGCGCGACCCCGGACGACACATGACGGAGAAGCGCCGCCCTTCACGACGAGACCTACTGCAAATCGGCGGGGTGGTCGCCATAGGTTATGGCGTCAGCGTTTTTCTGAAGGCGACCGCACCACTCGGGATCAACGCGTCCGCTTGTTGTCGGACTTGTTGACCACGGCTTAGCGGGAGCGGCGCCGCATCGTGGAGCGGTGTCGAATATCTGATTCGTTTACGGTCGGTGCCGAAGGCGGCCCGTTGCCGCCGGCACGGATGCTGGCGCGGCGCCGGGTTCCTCCAGATCGGCAAGGATCGGGCAGTCAGGCCGATCATCGCCCGCGCAGCAATCCACCAGCGTTCCGAGCGTCGCGGCCATCTGGTTCAGATTTTCGATCCGCTCCTGAAGCTGGGCGATATGGGCCTGCGCGATCCGCTTCACATCGGCGCTCTGGCGGGCCTTGTCCCGCCAGAGGCTCAGAAGATCGTTGATCTCCGCGACCGAGAAACCGAGATCACGCGCCCGCCGGATGAACCGCAGCATATGAACATCCGATGGCGAGTAATCGCGATAGCCGGAGTCCTTGCGATCGGCTTTCGGAATGAGGCCGGTCTGCTCGTAATAGCGGATCATCTTGGCGGAGACGCCCGACGCCTTGGAGGCTTGTCCGATGTTCATGCCGTTCCTCCTGTCTCGCGTGGCTGAAAACCGCGCAGGCGCAACGAATTACCCAAGACGAAGATGCTCGACATCGCCATAGCACCCGCCGCGAACACCGGCGAGAACAGGATGCCCAGGCTCGGATAGAGCACGCCTGCCGCGACCGGGATCAGCGCCGTGTTGTAGGCGAACGCCCAGAACAGGTTCTGGCGGATATTGCCAATCGTCGCGCGCGACAGGGCGATGGCCGTCGCCACACCGTTCAGATGGCCCGACATCAGCACGACATCGGCCGCCTCGATCGCGATATCCGTGCCGGTGCCGACCGCTAGGCCGATATCGGCAGCCGCCAGCGCGGGCGCATCGTTGATGCCATCCCCGACGAAGGCGACGCGGCCATGCTCGGCCTTGAGCCGGGCTATCGCCTCCACCTTCCCTTCGGGCAGGACTTCGGCGACCACTTCGTCGATACCGAGCTGGCGGGCGATAGCCTCGGCCGTCATGCGGTTGTCGCCGGTCAGCATCGCAACCTTGAGGCCGAGCGCGTGCAGCGCCGCGATGGCTGCCGGCGTGGTCGCCTTGATCGGATCGGCCACCGCGATGATCGCGGCAAGCCGCCCGCCAATGGCGGCATAGAGCGGCGACTTGCCTTCCTGCCCCAACCGCTGTGCTGTCTCCGCAAAGGCGGCCACGTCCAGCCCAAGCTCGCGCATGTAGCGATCGGCACCGATCTGGACCAGCTCGCCACCCGCCACCGCCTTGACACCGAAGCCGGTGATAGAGTCGAAGTCGGTAATCGCGGGCAGCGCAATACCTTCCGCCTTGGCCGCGTCGACGATTGCGCGGGCGATCGGATGCTCCGACTTGTCCTCGACAGCGGCGACCAGACCCAGCACCGCCGCCCGGTCGAAGCCGTCCGTCACTTGCAGGTCGGTGAGCGCGGGACGACCTTCGGTCAGCGTGCCGGTCTTGTCGACCGCGACAACCCTGGCGTCCTTCAGCAGTTGCAGCGCCTCGCCCTTGCGGAACAAGATACCCAGTTCCGCTCCGCGCCCGGTGCCGACCATGATGGCGGTCGGCGTCGCCAGCCCCATAGCGCAGGGGCAGGCGATGATGAGCACGGCGACCGCATTCACCAGTGCAAAGGTCAGTGCGGGCGACGGGCCGAACCACAGCCAGGCTGCGAAAGTCAGCGCCGCCACACCGAACACGGCGGGGACGAACCACATCGTCACCTTGTCGACCAGCGCCTGAATCGGCAGCTTCGATCCCTGCGCCTGCTCGACCATGCGGATGATCTGCGCCAGCATCGTCGCGCCGCCAACGGCGGTGGCGCGGAACGCCAGCGCGCCCTGCTGATTGACGGTGCCGCCGACCAGCGTGGCGCCCTCAGCCTTGGCGACCGGGATGGGTTCGCCGGTGATCATCGACTCGTCGACATAGCTCTCGCCCTCGGTCACTTCGCCATCGACGGGGATGCGCTCGCCGGGACGCACTTCGATAATGTCGCCGGTGATGACCTCGCTAATGGAAACCTCGAACACCGCGCTGTCGCGGCGCACGCGGGCGGTCTTGGCCTGCAATCCCACCAGCCGCTTGATCGCTTCGGAGGTGCGGCCCTTTGCACGGGCTTCGAGGTAACGGCCCAACAGGATCAGCGCAACGATGACCGCCGCCGCTTCATAATAGACGTTGACCGTCCCGGCGGGCAGCAGACCGGGCGCGAAAGTCGCGACCAGCGAATAGCCGTAGGCGGCCAGCGTGCCGACGGCAACCAGCGAGTTCATGTCCGGCGCCAGCCGCGCCAGCGCGGGCAGGCCCGCCTTGTAGAAACGGATGCCGGGGAAGGCGAGCACCAGCGTCGTCAGGACGAACTGGAGATACCAGCTTGCCTGCATGCCGATCGTGCGGTCGATCAAGCCATGGACGCCGGGAATGACGTGGCTGCCCATTTCGAGCAGGAACACCGGCAGCGCCAGTACGGTCGCAAGGGTGAGATCGCGCTTCAGCGCCCGGCGCTCGGCGTCCTTCCGCTCGGCCGCTTCCTCGTCGCCAGAAACGCTGGCCTCAATTGGGCGCGCTGTATAGCCCGCGCCCGCGATCGCTGCGATGAGCGCCTCAACATCGGCCGCGCCGCGCACGCTCGCGCGTTCGGTCGCTAGGTTGACTATCGCCTCGGTGACGCCGGGGACAGCTTTGAGCGCCCGCTCCACGCGACCGACGCAGGATGCGCAGGTCATTCCCTCCACCGCCAGTTCGATGCCGGCGACAGATGGCACGCTGTAGCCGGCGGCCTCGACGGCCCGCACCAGCGCCTTTCGGTCGACGGCGGCGTTTGCTCGAATGTCGGCGTTTGCTCGAATGTCGGCGCGTTCGGTCGCCAGATTGACGCTGACGGACTGTACGCCCTCGACCTTGCTCAGCGACCGTTCGATGCGGGCCACACAGGACGCGCAGGTCATGCCCTCAATCGGCAAGCTGATCGCCGAATCGATGGATTCGTCCGAATCTCTCAGGGTTTCTGCGGCTATCATGGCTCGATACTCCACACTTCACGATTGGAATTTGTCGCAAGATGCAGGTTCCAATGATGGGAAGGTCAAGGGCAAAATATATCCTGACCTGATGAGAGCAAGCCGCCCTCGCAAGCACATGGCTCAACGGTAGGGCCGTGATCTCCTTTCCGATAGCGACCGCGAAAAACGGCCTTGACCCTCCAACGATGGGAAAGATTAGCTTGTGATCCGTTGTCAGGAACAATGGAGATTTCCCATGCAATTCCACGTCGAAAACATGAGCTGCGGTTCATGCATCAAGCACATCGCGCAAGCGATCACCGCGATCGACGCCAATGCGAAGGTCGAGGTGAGTATCGCGGACAAGAAGGTCACGGTCGATACCGTGGCTAGCGCGCAAGCTATCGAAGTCGCGCTCGCCGAGGACGGCTATCCCGCGCGCGCTATTGAAGTGGCATAGGGAGGCGTAGCCATACCACCAGGTCCGACCGGGCGGATGACGGCTGTCGTCCGTCCGGCATTTCCGGCCCTTGTTCCCGTTTCCGAAAATCGGGCACCTGCAGGACATAGAGACATGACACCATTCATTGAGCGCAGGTCGTTTTTACGAGCGGGAGCCATCGGCATAGCCGGACTCGGCATCACGGGGCTTGTTCCCGCCTGGGCCAGAACCGGCTCGACCGGGCTTGTACCGACCCTGCCCACACTCTCGGGCGAGGATATTCACCTCAGGATTGCCAATACGCCTTTCACCGTAGGCGGGCGGACCGGTCACGCCGTGACTATGAATGGTGTATTGCCCGCGCCGCTGATCCGGCTGCGCGAGGGGCAGAATGTGCGGTTGCACGTCGAGAACACGCTCGACGAGGACAGCTCGATCCACTGGCACGGGCTGCTCGTGCCATTCCAGATGGACGGCGTGCCCGGCCTCAGCTTTCCGGGGATCAAGCCGCGTTCGACCTTCGTCTATGACTTTCCGTTGCTGCAAAGCGGCACCTATTGGTATCACAGCCATAGCGGCCTTCAGGAACAACAGGGCCATTATGGTCCGATCGTGATCGATCCCGCCGAGCCCGATCCGATCGCTTATGATCGCGAGCATGTGATCGTGCTGAGCGACTGGACGTTCCTGCATCCGCACGCTCTCATCACCAAGCTCAAGGCGGAAGGCGGCTACTTCAATCGCCAGAAACAGACATTGTTCGGCATGATGAAGGGCGGCCCCGAGGAGGAAATGTCGGCATCGGACCGCGCCATGTGGGCGCAGATGCGGATGGACCCCACCGACATTTCCGACGTGACGGCCGTCACCTACACCTATCTCATCAACGGTCATGGCCCGCAGGAGAACTGGACCGGCCTGTTCCGTCCCGGCGAGCGGGTGCGGCTGCGCTTCATCAATGCCGCCACCATGACGATCTTCAATATCCGTATCCCCGGCCTGCCGATGACGGTGGTCAGCGCCGATGGCCAGAATGTCCGACCCGTAACGGTCGACGAGTTCCAGATCGGCAATGCCGAAACTTATGACGCCATCATCGAACCCGCCGAGGACAAGGCGTTCACGCTGGTGGCGGAATCGATCGATCGTTCCGGCATGGCGAGCGCCACGCTCGCATCCCGTATGGGGATGACGGCGCCGATTCCGCCGCTGCGCCCGCGTCCCACGCTCACCATGAAGGACATGGGCATGGGCGGCATGGACCACGGATCAATGGCGGGAATGGACCATAGTGCCATGGGCCATGGCGCGATGGCGGCCGGGGCAGACGCGGTGACAGCAGACCATGGCGGGATGGATCACAGCGGCATGGATCATGGCGGTTCCCATTCGATGGGCGGCATGAACATGCGTGACAAGTCTTTGGTTCCCGACAGCGTCAAGGTCGGTGTGGGCGTGGACGCCATCGCCATGGCGCCGGTCGATCGCACCGGCGATCCGGGGCTGGGCCTCGAAGATGTCGGCCATAAGGTGCTGACCTATCGCGATCTGATGTCCTTGACGCCCAATCCCGACACGCGCCCGCCGCAGCGCACGGTCGAGGTCCACCTCACCGGCAACATGGAACGGTTCATGTGGTCGTTCGATGGCGAGAAGTTCAGCGAGGGCGTGGAACCGATCCGCTTCGAGCGCAATGAACGCGCCCGCGTTACCCTCATCAACGACACGATGATGACCCATCCCATCCACCTGCACGGCCATTTCTTCGAACTGGTGAACGGTCATACCGGCAGCTATCCGCGCAAGCACACCGTCAATGTGCTGCCGGGCGGCAAGGTCAGCTTCGACCTGACCGCCGATGCGCCCGGCGACTGGGCGTTTCACTGCCATCTGCTGCTCCACATGCACGCCGGGATGTTTCGCGTCGTCACCGTCCGTCCGCTCGACGGAGACGCGGCATGATGCGGCTCGTGGGCATCGCTCTCCTCGCCGTCGCGACTCCCGCTTGAGCGCAACACGATCACCGGAGTCATGCTGGCGCCTCACAGCAGGACCCGGCCGATTCCCATGCGGGGCATCGTATGGACGGTGCCGAAGGCAATCCCCATGCGGGGCACGACATGCCGCCGGAACCCTCCGCAGCGCCCGATCCTCATGCCGGCCACGCCATGCCTTCAGCCGCGCCGATGGAAGCGCACCAGGCCCATGCAGGCCATGAACCGGGCATTCCCGACCCGCCGGTGCGCGGGCCATCGGCGGCGGCCATGGGCGGCCCCGATCACGCCGCCGATGCCATATTCGGCGCGGCGGCCATGGCTCCGGCGCGCGAAATCGTGCGCCGCGAACATGGCGATATCAAAAGCCACAATATCCTGATCGATCAGCTCGAAGCCGTGATCGGCAAGGGCAAGGACGGCTATGCCTGGGACGTGCAGGGCTGGTATGGCGGCGATATCGACAAGCTCTGGCTCAAGACCGAAGGCGAAAGCCACTTCGACGACAGCCCGGAAAGTGTCGAGGCGCAGGCGCTCTGGAGCCACGCGCTCGATCCGTGGTGGAACCTCCAGGCCGGCATACGCCACGATTTTCGGTCCGGACCGGACCGCACCTACGCTGTCATCGGCGTTCAGGGCCTTGCCCCTTACTGGTTCGAGATCGACAGTGCGCTGTTCCTGTCCGACAAGGGTGACGTCACCGCGCGAATCGAAGCGGAATATGACCAGCGCCTGACCCAGAAGCTGATCCTCCAGCCAACCGCCGAACTGAACTTCTCCGCGCAGGACGTTCCCGAGCTGGGCATCGGTTCCGGGCTGTCCACCGCCGAGTTGGGGTTGCGTCTGCGCTACCAGTTCGTGCCGGAGTTCGCGCCCTATATCGGCGTGAAATATGAACGCGCCTTTGGCGACACGGCGGATTTTCGCCGCGCCCGCGCTGAAAGCAGAGGTGGGTGGAATTTCCTGATCGGAATCCGGTCCTGGTTCTGAGGGATATGGTTATCGGACCGGCGGGCCTGATCGAGGTGCGCCGGTCCTCCTGTCTTTCTGTGAACAAATATTACTGGGCGCGATCATTCGTCGTCGTGATCCTCATCCATATGGCTGGCCATGTCGATGAGCATGGTGCTCACATGGGCATCCGCCACTTCATAGAATATCTGCTTGCCGTGTCGCTCGCTACGGACGAGGCGCGCGCCGCGCAGGAGGCGCAGATGGTGGCTGACCAGCGTTTGCGACAGATCGAGGCTTTCGGCGATGTCGCCCACCGATCGCGGCGTTTGCAGGCAATAGAGCAGAATACGCAGGCGGGAGGGATCGCCCAGCAAGCGGAAAGTTTCGGCCAGGATCGTTACGTCGTGGCTCGACAGTCCCTGAGAATGCTTAGGATTGCCATGATCGTCAGAGTTGGTGGTGTCGGACATCAGGAGCCTCTTATACGTGAATATATGACGATGTGTAGATTTATGATCCTTCTAGGGCCAGCCTTGACCACCCGCTAGCCAACCAATTGCCGGTTTTCCTCGATCATCCCCTTGCACTTGTGGAACCGGCTTGCCGGAGCAGCAGCGGAATGAGGCTCGTCGCGATTACCGGGAAAATCAGCCAATTGATCGCCATCCAACCCGAGCTGTGCAAGATCGTGCCGGCAAGAAAGGAAACAGCCGCTGTGGTCGCGAAGGCCGAGTCCGAACAGGCTGACGGGGAAGGTAACCCAGGCGGGATCGGGCGAGAGTTGCTGACCGACCAGCCCGCCGAGCGACATCACGATCGGCGGGCTGGCGCCGCCCAAGGCTTGCGCGGCAGTGAGAACAGCGATGTTCCTGCGGGCGTTTGGTTCCCGTTCATTGCCAAGAGCCACCTTCAGGCACCGGGAGGCAGTCTGACAGAGCATTTCAGATAGGCTGCACCAACGTCCGCCTATCAGTGGGAGCAAGCGTGTTTCACGCCGCCGTGGCTGTGGCTGGGATGGTCGTGCCCAGGTCCGCGTCCCTCATCCCGCTTGCTGCCGGGAGCGAGGCTGCACGTCTCGCCTTCCTCGTTCCAATCCACCGCTACAGTGGCGTGCTCGATCTCGAAATGGCTCTCCAACTCGCGTTCCACTGCACGCACCACTACGCGGGCCTCGGTGTCGTTCGCCGGTCGGACGTGCATCGTCGCCAGCGTGCGGCCCGACGTGATCGACCAGACATGGATATGGCCGACCGCAGCCACGCCCGGCACATGCTCCAGAATATGGCGCTCGATCTTCTCCGGCGCCGCGCCGTCGGGCGCGCCTTCGAGCAGGATGTGCAGCGACTTGCCCGCCAGTTTCCATGCGCTACGCAGTACCAGCAGGGAGACGACCACCGACAGGATGGGGTCGATCGGCGTCCAGCCCGTCAGGTAGATCACGATCGCCGCGCCCACGGCGCCGACCGAGCCGAGCAGGTCGCCCATGACGTGGAGCGCCGCGCCCTTGATGTTGACATGCTCGCTGTCGCCGCGCGTCAGAATCCAGAAGACGAGGATATTGACCAGCAGCCCCGCGATCGCGACCCCGAACATCGGGCCGGCAAGGATCGGCTGCGGCTCCTGAAAGCGCTGCCAGGCTTCATAGACGATCCAGCCGACGATCGCGAACAGGGTGACGGCGTTGACGAAGCCGGCGATCACCTCGAAACGCAGATAGCCGAAGGTGCGTTTGGAATCAGCCGCGCGCTGGCCGAAACGGAAGGCGGCATAGGCGAGCGCCAGCGCCGCCGCGTCGGTCATCATATGGCCGGCGTCCGCCAGCAGCGCCAGCGACCCTGAAAGCAGACCGCCCACGACCTCGACCGCCATGAAGGTGAAGATCAGGCCGAACGACAGCAGCACCTTGCGCTCATTGTCGCTGGTGATGGTCGGCGTGTGCGAATGATCGTGGTCGTGATCGTGGCCATGACCATGGTCGGCGTGCGAGTGGGCCATTATCGAGCTTTCATGACATATACATTAAACACATCAATATGTGTTCATATAATGTATGTCAATATGCCTATGTGCCGATGGATAATGACCCGGCCGACCTCTTGTTCTTTAGACAGTTTTGGGGATGAAAGCCGCATCGGTCTAGGAGCGGCCTGCATCCCATACCATCGTGTGCAATTGTCAGGCGGCCAGCCGTTGTGACGTTTCAGCTTGTGCTGTTGAGTCTTGATGGGGCGTCAGAAACCGAACCAACGCAGCCTTACGCGAGCCCCGATCAAGCGCATAATGTGTATGTGTCAGCTCAGCACCATTGAGCAGCGCATGGATGTAGCCGGACACCGTATCGGCCGCCATGACGAGGGCTGCATCGAGCGTATGCACATAACGGCTGGTGATAGAGCCGGTGGCATGGCCGAGAAGCGCCGCGATGGTGATCTCGGTGAAACCAAGGTCGTTCGCCAGGCTGGCGAAGCTGTGGCGCAGTACATGAGCGGTGATGTCCGCCAGCTCCGTCCCGGCGAAGATCTTTTCCCAATGCCGAGGGAAGCTGCCGAACGGCTTGGCCAGGTTCCGCTCGCCGGGAAACACATAGGGGCTGTCGCCGCTCATGTCCCGCTCGTCGAAATACTCCAGCACCGGCAAGCCCATCGGCCGCACGGACTGACCTTCCTTCGTATCCTCGAACCGGAAGCAACTCCCCACGGTGTCGAGTTCCGTTTTGCGCAGCTTGATGACCTCACTGCGCCGGCAACCCGACATGGCGATCTGACGGATCATCTCCACGGTGCGCGTGTAGCGTTCATCCTCGGCGGCATTGGCAAGGATGCGCCCGAGGGCGCGATACTCGTCCTCGTTCAGACGGCGCTGGCGCACGGCGTCCTTGGGCTTGCGGATGCCATGCGCCGGATTGACCTCGATGATGCCCAGGTCATCCCGTGCATAGGTGAAGATGCCACCCAGGAGACCGACGGTGCGGCTAGCGACGCCGATGCCGCCCCGTACGATCGACTTACCGCGCAGTTTCTCCGTCTTCTCGATCCCGCGCGTCTTGCCCGCCATGATGTCCTTCATCATGGTCGTCACGTCGGCCTTGGTGACGTGGGTGACGCGCTTCTTGCCCAGGAGTGGGATGATGTGGCGGTTGATCCGGCCGAGGTCGGTGATCTTGGTGCTGGCCTTCTTCGGCCGCCCGCCCTTGCCGAGGATGCGGCCGGCTTCGAGTTCCGCGATATACAGCTCGCAAAGCTCCTTTACCGAGATCGCCTTGCGCGCGCTGTTCCGGTTTTCGAGGGGATCGTTCCCCTTGGAGACTTCGGCCAGGGCTTGAATGGCCAGCGTGCGCGCTTGCTCGGCGGTGATCTGTCCGTGCCGGCCCAGCTTCATCCGCCGCCGCACATTGTTGGCGTTTCGATAATCGACGAAGTAGGTCCGGGTGCCGGAGGGCAGGACGAAGACGCCAAAGCCCTTCAGCTCGCCGCACCAAACGGTGTATTGACGGTCGCGTGGTTCGGACTTGTCCACGACGGTTTTCGTAAGTTTCGACATAAGTACCTCGCTAGTGCGGGCTCAAAAACTCACCAAAATCTCACCACCGTATCGAAAACTGTGGGTGTCGTTGGCGTAGCACAGAGAACCCTTACGATCAATAAAATGCTGTATAAACAGCGTGTTATCGTACTCTAGCGTTGGATTGGTAAGCCTGTCGTAGCGTTGTGGTTCTAGCTCCGAAGGCAGAGGTCACAGGTTCGAATCCTGTCGGGTGCGCCAGATTCTTGCGTATCGAGTCGGCGATATTTCCGCTTTGAGGTCCGCCATGCCTGACCCATTGCAAAGCCAGCATCGCCAATGACGAGCTCTCCGCCACCTGTCAGACCGCCGGCAGGCATCGCGCCGTCCGCCCACCGCCCGACCACGCGCCAGCGCACCTGGGCGATCATCGGCGGGTCCACGGGCAATCTGGTCGAATGGTATGACTGGTACGCCTATGCCGCGTTCACGCTCTATTTCGCGCCGCATTTCTTCCCGTCGGGCGACAGCACCGCCCAGCTGCTCGGCGCGGCGGCGGTGTTTGCGGTGGGCTTCTTCATGCGCCCCATCGGGGCCTGGGCGATGGGCATCTATGCCGATCGCAAGGGGCGCAAGAGCGGGCTGGCGCTGTCGGTCGCGCTGATGTGCGCCGGATCGCTGCTGATCGCGGCGGCGCCGACCTATGAGACCGCAGGCCTGCTCGCCCCCGCGCTGCTGGTGCTGGCGCGGCTGATGCAGGGGCTTTCGGTCGGCGGCGAATATGGCGCGAGCGCGACCTATCTGTCCGAAATGGCGGGCAAGGGACGGCGCGGCTTCTTCTCGTCCTTCCAATATGTCACGCTGATCGGCGGGCAGCTGCTGGCGATCGGCGTGCTGCTGGTGCTGCAGGCGGTGCTGAGCGAAGCCGCGCTCGATGCCTGGGGCTGGCGCATTCCCTTTGCCATCGGCGCAGCGCTGGCGGTGGTGGTATTCTGGATCCGGCGCGGGCTGGCCGAGACCGAGAGCTTTGCCAACGCACAAGCCAGCGATGCGCCGAAATCGGGCATGCTCGCATTGTTCCGCCATCACCCGCGCGAGGCGCTGACGGTGATGCTGATGACCGCTGGCGGCACACTCGCCTTCTATGCCTTCTCGATCTACATGCAGAAATTCCTGGTCAACACCTCGGGCTTCGACCGCGAGATCGCCTCGCGGATCAACGGCGCAAGCCTGTTCGTGTTCATGCTGCTGCAGCCGGTGGCGGGCGCGCTCAGCGACCGAGTGGGGCGCAAGCCGCTGCTGGTCGGCTTCGGCGTGCTGGGGGTGCTGTGCACCTATCCGCTGTTCGCCGCGCTGGAGACCACGCGTGATCCGCTAACCGCCTTTGCGCTGGTGCTCGGCGGACTGGTGATCGTCACCGGCTATACCTCGATCAACGCGGTGGTGAAGGCCGAGCTCTTCCCCGCGCATATCCGCGCGCTGGGCGTCGCGCTGCCCTATGCACTGGCGAACACGATCTTCGGCGGTACGGCGGAATATGTCGCCCTGAGCTTCAAGCAGGCCGGGTGGGAGCGCGGCTTCTACTGGTATGTCACGGGCATGATCGCGCTGTCGCTGATCGTCTATGTCCGCATGCGCGACACCCGCACCGCCAGCGCGATCCTCGAGGATTGACCGGCAGCGCGGTCGTTGCGCAGAGCAAGCTCCTGAAAAACCATTGCAAAGCTGAGCGCCGCACCAGCTACCGGTTGAGTCGCCAACGTCACATCGCTGTCTCAAATAGGCAACACCACTGAAAAATCTGGCGCCGGCGCATGGCGAGTGTTGTCCTCGGCCCCCGTCTCAGCGAAGGGACGCAGAGATCCGGCGCGATTCCGCCGGTGTTACCCTATCGCCACATCCGCCACTTCGAGGATATTTCCGATGCGTGTCCTGTCCCGCCGCCTGGTTTCGTCGATCGCCCTGTCTGCTGCCGCATTCGGTTGCGCCCTCGCCTCCCCCGCTGCAGCACAGACGGCAGAGGGCGACCAGGCCGAGGACGCCGAGCGCGGCGTCGGCGTCATCGTCGTCACCGCGCAGAAGCGCGAGCAGGACCAGCGCGACGTGCCGCTGTCGATCTCGACGCTGAGCAGCGATGCGCTCGCGGCGGTCCAGGCGGGCGGCGGCGACATTCGCGGCCTCGCCGGACGCGTGCCCAACCTCAATATCGAAAGCTCGTTCGGTCGCAGCTTCCCGCGCTTCTACATCCGCGGCCTTGGCAATACCGATTTCGACCTCAACGCCTCGCAGCCGGTCAGCCTGGTCTATGACGATGTCGTGCTGGAAAACCCGATCCTCAAGGGCTTCCCGATCTTCGACCTCGACCGGATCGAGGTGCTGCGCGGACCGCAGGGCACGCTGTTCGGCCGTAACACGCCCGCGGGCATCGTCAAGTTCGACACCGTCAAGCCCGGCACCGACGGCGGCTATGCCAAGGCCAGCTGGGCGCGGTTCAACACCATCCAGCTTGAAGGCGCGGTCGGCGCGAACCTGGGCAATGGTTTCTCGTTCCGCGCCTCGGGCTTCTACCAGCACCGCGACCACTGGGTCGACAATATCGACAATGGCGCGGGCGATGACCTCGGCGGCTATGACGATTTCGCCGGACGGCTGCAGCTGCAGTACGAGGACGGCCCGCTCACCGCGCGGCTGACCGGCCAGGTCCGCGTGCTCGACGGATCGGCGATCCTGTTCCGCGCCAACGTGTTCCAGCGCGGCAGCAACGAGCTGATCGGGCTGGGCGGCCCCGGCACCGAGTTCCGCCGCGACCGGATCCGTTCGGACGGGATCAATTTCCAGGAGCTCAACACCTATAATGTCGGCCTGACCGTCGACTATGATTTCGGCCCGGCGACGCTGACCTCGGTCACCTCCTACTGGAACGGCAATCTCAAGAGCCGCGGCGATATCGACGGCGGCTTCGGCAATGCCTTTGCGCCCAGCCAGGGTCCGGGCTTCATCCCCTTCTCGGCCCAGACCCGCGACGACGTGCCCAGCCTCGACCAGTATACGCAGGAAGTGCGCCTCGCCTCGAACAACCAGACCGGCCTTGGCTATCAGATCGGCGGCTTCTTCTTCAACGAGCGGCTCAACATCACCACGCTCGATTATGGCGCACCCGCCGATACCGTTGCGGCGGCGGTCGCGGTGCAGCGCCAGGTGACCAATGCCTTCGGCCTGTTCGGGACCTTGAGCTACACGTTCGACAACGGCCTGATCCTGCAGGCCGGCGCGCGCTATAATGACGACGACCGCGACTTTGCCGCCGCGCGCCCGATCGACACGCGCCCCGGTTTCCTGGGCTTTGGCGGGCCGGTCGGCACGTTGCGCACCGAGGCCAAGGCGAACCTGCTGACCTGGGACCTGAGCGCGGTCTATCCGGTAAGCGATGCGGTCAACATCTTCGCCCGTGCCGCACGCGGCTATCGCGCGCCTTCGATCCAGGGCCGCCTCGCCTTCGGCCGCGCGCTCTCGGTCGCCGATGCCGAGCGCACCATGTCGTATGAAACCGGCATCAAGACCGTGCTGTTCGACGGCGCGGCGCGGTTCAACCTGACCGGCTATTATTTCAACACCGAGGACCTGCAGCTGACCGCGGTCGGCGGCGGCGGCAACGTCACCGCGCTGCTCAATGCCGATGATGTCGAGGGCTATGGATTCGAGGCCGAGCTGGTCGCTCGCCCGACCGATGGCCTCGATCTCAGCATCGGCGTCGGCTTCAACGAGAACGAGATCAAGTCGCCGGGTCTGGGCGTTGCCGGATGCGGCGCGCCGTGCACCGTGCTCAACGCTCCGATCGCAGGGCGCCCGGGCATCTTCTCGATCGACGGCAACCGCCTGCCGCAGTCGCCGAAATGGTCGGTCAACTGGACCGCCGGCTATGCCCATCCGGTCGGCGCTGGCTAACTCTATGTCTTCACCGACTGGTATTATCGCTCGCGCATCCAGTTCTTCCTCTACAATTCGGTCGAATTCAGCGACGACAGCCTGATCGAGGGCGGCCTGCGCTTCGGCTATCGCACCGGCGACGGCAAGTTCGATGTCGCGGCCTTTGCGCGCAACATCACCAACAATGTCTCGGCCACCGGTGGCATCGATTTCAACAATCTGACCGCCTATGTGAACGAGCCGCGCATCATCGGCATCGAGCTCGGCACGCGCTTCTGAAACCTGGCCAGACCGGTCTGGAAACACGAAAGGGGAGCAGCGATGCTCCCCTTTTGCATGCTCGGGTCCAGCGCTTTAGGGCATCGAACCCGCTAACCCCACCAGCCGAGCAGCGCGCCGATCACCGTCGCGCCACCGATGGGCGCGACGATCGCGAGCAGCAGGTTGAGGCCAATGGCCTGCATCAGCCGCTTTTCCTGCTCACTGCTCAGCCGGCGCGGAGGCGGGGGCGGCGTACGGCGCGGAGGATCGAAGGGCGGCCAGTCGGGGTCGAATGGAACGAACATCGCTGGCCTCCCCCGCTTATTGCTGCTGGCCGAGTTCGCGGTTGAACCACAAGGCGGTGAGCGTCGCCAGCGCGCCCGAGAGCAGATAGGCCCCGGCGGCGAGCAGCCCGTAATTGGCCGAGAGCCACAATGCGACCATCGGCGCAAAGCCCGCGCCGAACAGCCAGGCCAGGTCGGAGGTCAGCGCCGATCCGGTATAGCGGTGCTTCAGCGGGAAGAACGACGAGAGCGCGCCCGACGACTGGCCGAAGGCGAGGCCGAGCAGGATGAAACCGCCGAACATGAACGCCGCCTCGCCCGCGCCCCCGGCATCGAGCAGCTGCGGCGCGAAGCCGCTGAACGCCGCGATCGCAACCGCGGTGGCGGCGAGCAAGGTGCGGCGGCCATAGGCATCGGCCAGCCTGCCCGAGGCAAGGATCGCCAGCACGCCCAGCGCAGCCGCCACCGCCTCGATCAGCAGGAAGCGCACCGGCGATTCCTCGGTGAACAGGAACACCCAGCTCAGGGGATAGACGGTCACCATGTGAAACATGGCAAAGCTGGCGAGCGGGGCGAAGGCGCCCAGCACGATGATCTTCCATTCGCTGCGCACGGTCGAGAACACCGGCTCGGGCTGCAGCGTCTGGCTTTCGAACAGCTCGGTATATTCGGGCGTCACCACGATGCGCAGGCGGGCGAACAGCGCGACGACGTTGATCGCGAAGGCGACGAAGAACGGGTAGCGCCAGCCCCAGGCGAGGAAATCCTCCGCAGGCAGCGCCGAGATCAGGAAGGCGAAGAGCAGGCTGGCGACGATCAGGCCGAACGGTGCGCCGAGCTGCGGGATCATGGCGTACCAGCCGCGCTTTTCCTTGGGCGCATTGAGCGCGAGCAGCGAGGCGAGACCGTCCCACGAGCCGCCCAGCGCCACGCCCTGGCCCATGCGGAACAGCGCGAGCAGCAGCGCCGAGCCGATACCGATCGTCGCATGGCCCGGAAGGAACGCGATCGCCGCCGTCGATCCGCCAAGCAGAAACAGCGCGATCGTCAGCTTCGCGCCGCGGCCATAGGCGCGGTCGACCGCCGTGAAGATCATCGTTCCGGCGGGCCGGGCGACAAAGGCGAGCGCAAAGATCGCGAACGACCAGAGCGTGCCTTCGAGCGGGTCGAGATAGGGGAAGACCAGCTTGGGAAAGACCAGCACCGAGGCGATGGCATAGACGAAAAAGTCGAAGAATTCGGATGTGCGCCCGATGACCACGCCAATCGCGATCTCGCCAGGCCCCACCGAATGGCCATCGTCGTTGATCGCGCGGGCATCGCGTTCGGCCTCGGTCGTGGGGACGGTGTTGGCCACCATGGGCAGTTCCTTGGATTCGGGGGCGGATAAATTTCTACACGTGCCTTATGCAACTTTGATCCAGATCAATGCACTTGGACAAAATGTCCTATGTGCGCACCTGCAGCATGGGTCTAATTGGGCGGTCATGCTTGGGACCATGACACGACTCCGACTCCCGGCGGCGCTCGCCGCCACCTGCCTCCTGCCGCTGCTTGGCGGTTGCAACATGGTCGTGCTCGATCCGGCGGGCGATGTCGCGCAGCAGCAGGGCGATCTGGTCGTCATCTCGACGCTGCTGATGCTGATCATCATCGTGCCCGTGATGGCGCTGACCGGATATTTCGCCTGGAAATATCGCGCGGCCAACGAGACCGCGACCTACAAGCCCGATTGGGACCATTCGACTCAGCTCGAGCTCGCCATCTGGGCGATCCCGCTGCTGATCATCATCTGTCTGGGCGCGGTGACCTGGGTCGGCACCCACCTGCTCGACCCCTATCGCCCGCTCGCCCGCACCGCGCCCGGACAGGCCGTGACCGAAAAGGACAAGCCGCTCGAGGTGCAGGCGGTCGCGCTCAACTGGAAATGGCTGTTCATCTATCCCGAACAGGGCATCGCCACGGTGAACGAGCTCGCCGTGCCCGAAGGCCGTCCCTTGCGGTTCCGCATCTCCTCGTCCTCGGTGATGAACAGCTTCTACGTCCCCGCGATGGCCGGACAAATCTATGCGATGCCCGGCATGGAGACCAAGCTGCACGCGGTGTTCAACGAAACCGGACGCTTTACCGGCTTTTCGGCCAATTATTCGGGCGCGGGCTTTTCGAACATGCGCTTCGGCGTGCGCAGCCTGAGCCCGCAGGATTTCGCCAAATGGACCGCGAAGGCGCGCAGCCAGGGCCAGACGCTCGACCGCGCGACGTACCTCAAGCTCGAGCGGCCGAGCGAGAAGGAGCCGGTGCGCCATTATGCCAGCGTCGAGCCCGACCTGTTCGACCGCATCGTCAACATGTGCGCCGAGCCGGGCAAGATGTGCATGCACGACATGATGGCGATCGACGCGCGCGGCGGCATGGGCCTCGCTGGCCTGCACAATGTGCGCCAGCTTTCCTATGACAAGCACGCCGCACGCGGCACCGGCGATACCGCCAGCGACCGCTATATCGCCGAGAACTGCACCAATCCCGAGCTGCTGAGCGCCAGCCTCGCGCGGATGGAGGATCGCGTGATCGATCTGTCCACGCTGACCGGCGCAGGCCTCAAGCGCCCCGGCGGCCCGCTGTTCCGCAAGCGCGAAACTTCTCCCCAGTCGCCTGAACTCACCAAGTCGCCTGAACTGACTCAGGCAGGCACCACGGACCCCGTATCATGAGCACCGACGCCGTTCCCTCCACCTCCGCCGCCGAGCCGACCTTCCTGCTGGGCAAGCTCGGCTGGAACTCGCTGCCGCACGATTCGATCGTGCTCAGCACCATGGTTGTCGTCATCATCGGCGGCGTGGGCCTGCTCGCGCTGGTGACCCGCTACAAGCTGTGGGGCTATCTGTGGAAGGAGTGGTTCACCACCGTGGACCACAAGAAGATCGGGATCATGTACATGATCCTTGGCCTCGTCATGTTCCTGCGCGGCTTTGCCGATGCGATCATGATGCGCTTGCAGCAGGTGATGGCATTCGGCGGGTCCGAGGGTTACCTGAACGCGCACCATTACGACCAGATTTTCACCGCGCATGGCGTGATCATGATCTTCTTCGTCGCGATGCCGTTCATCACCGGCCTGATGAACTATGTCGTGCCGCTGCAGATCGGCGCGCGCGACGTGTCCTTCCCGTTCCTCAACAATTTCAGCTTCTGGATGACGACATCGGGCGCGGTGCTGACTATGGCGTCGCTGTTCGTCGGCGAGTTCGCCGCGACCGGATGGCTCGCCTATCCGCCGCTTTCGGGCATTGCCTACAGCCCCAGCGTCGGCGTGGATTATTATATCTGGGCGCTGCAGATCGCGGGCGTCGGCACGACATTATCCGGCATCAACCTGATCGTGACGATCCTCAAGATGCGCGCGCCGGGCATGGGCCTGATGAAGATGCCGGTGTTCACCTGGACGTCGCTGTGCGCCAACATCCTGATCGTCGCCAGCTTCCCCGTGCTCACCGCAGTGCTCGCGCTGCTGACGCTCGACCGCTATGTCGGCACCAATTTCTTCACCAACGACTTTGGCGGGTCGTCGATGATGTACGTCAACCTCATCTGGATCTGGGGCCATCCGGAGGTGTACATCCTCATCCTGCCGCTGTTCGGCGTGTTCAGCGAGGTCACCTCGACCTTCTCGGGCAAGAAGCTCTTCGGCTATACCTCGATGGTCTATGCGACCGTGGTCATCACCATCCTGTCGTACGTCGTGTGGCTGCACCATTTCTTCACCATGGGTTCGGGCGCGAGCGTCAACAGCTTCTTCGGCATCACCACGATGGTGATCTCGATCCCCACCGGGGCCAAGCTGTTCAACTGGCTGTTCACCATGTATCGCGGACGCATCCGCTACGAGCTGCCGATGATGTGGACGGTGGCGTTCATGCTCACCTTCACCATCGGCGGGATGACCGGCGTGCTGCTCGCGGTGCCGCCTGCCGACTTCGTACTGCACAACTCGCTGTTCCTGATCGCGCATTTCCACAACGTGATCATCGGCGGCGTGCTGTTCGGCATCTTCGCGGCGATCAACTACTGGTGGCCCAAGGCGTTCGGCTTCAAGCTCGACAAGTTCTGGGGCAAGGTCAGCTTCTGGTGCTGGGTCCCCGGCTTCTGGGTTGCGTTCATGCCGCTCTATGTCCTCGGCCTGATGGGCGTGACGCGCCGGATGCGGGTGTTCGACGATCCCAGCTTGCAGATCTGGTTCGCCATCGCCGCCGTCGGTGCGCTGATGATCGCTGCCGGCATTGCCGCCATGCTCATCCAGTTCGCCGTCAGCATCTGGAAGCGCGAGGCGCTGGCCGAGACGACGGGCGATCCGTGGAACGGCCGCACGCTCGAATGGGCGACCAGCTCGCCCCCGCCCGACTATAATTTCGCCTTCACTCCGCGTATCCACGCGCTCGATGCCTGGTACGACATGAAGGCGGCGGGCGTGGAGCACCCTGCCGATGGCTACAAGGACATCCACATGCCGAGCAACACCGGCGCCGGCGTCATCCTGGCGGGCATCAGCACCGTCGCGGGCTTTGCGCTGGTCTGGCACATCTGGTGGCTGGCAGGGCTGAGCCTGGTCGGACTGATCGGCGCGGCGATCGCGCACACGTTCAACTACAAGCGCGATTTCCATATCCCGGCCGCCACCGTCGCCGCGACCGAGAAGGCGCGCCTCAGCCAATTGCAAGCGGCAGGAGCCTGATCCCATGAGCAGCATCACCCTGCCCGCCGGCAACGACAAGCCGGTCTATTACGAGATCGACGAGCATCCGCATCCCGAAGGCCACAGCACGCTGCTGGGCTTCTGGATCTATCTGATGAGCGACTGCCTCATCTTCGCGATCCTGTTTGCCTGTTATGCGGTGCTCGGCGGAAATTTCGCCGCAGGGCCCGGCCCCAAGGACCTGTTCGACCTCAACCTCATCGCGCTCAACACCGCGATGCTGCTGTTCTCGTCGCTCACTTATGGCTTTGCGATGATCGCGATGCAGAACCGGAACCTGCGCCATGTCCAGATGTGGCTCGCGGTCACCGGCCTGTTCGGCGCGGCGTTCCTCGCGATCGAGCTCTATGAATTCTCGCACCTCATCCATATCGGCGCGACGCCACAGCGCAGCGCGTTCCTCTCGGCCTTCTTCACGCTGGTCGGAACGCACGGGCTGCACGTCACCTTCGGGCTGGTGTGGCTGGTGACATTGATCGTCCAGCTCGGCCGCCATGGCCTCAACCCCGCCAACCAGCGCCGCGTTGCGTGCCTCAGCCTGTTCTGGCACTTTCTCGACGTGATCTGGATCGGCGTGTTCACCTTTGTCTATCTGATGGGAATGCTGTGATGAGCGCTGCCACCACCCATGCCGAACAGGCCGAGAACGACAGCCACGGCATCGAAATTCCGCACGCCTCGTACCGCGACTATACCATCGGCTTCGTCCTCTCGGTCATCCTCACCGCAATCCCGTTCGGCCTGGTGATGACCGGCGTATTGTCGCCTGCGGTCACCGGCGTGACGATCCTGGGCCTCGCGGTCGTGCAGATCGTCGTCCACATGGTGTATTTCCTGCACATGTCTCCCAAGGCCGAGGGCGGCTGGTCGATCACCTCGCTGATCTTCACGATCATCGTCGTCGGCATCATGCTGTCGGGATCGCTGTGGGTGATGAGCAACCTCAACACCAACATGATGCCCCAGGCGCATGAAGAGATGAGCCAGATCCCGTGACCCGGTCCCGACCAGCCGCGCGGGTCGTGCTGGTCGTCTCGCTGCTTGCGCTGGCGCTGGCGGGCGTCGGCCTTGCCGCCTGGCAGGTGCAGCGCCGCGCCTGGAAACATGCGCTGATCGAGGCGGTCGACAGCCGCAGCACCGCCGCGCCGGTCGCCGCGCCCGGCCCCGACCAATGGCCGCGCATCCGCCAAGAGCGCGACGCCTATCGCCGGGTCGCCTTCACCGGACGGTTCGCGCATGATCGCGAGACGCTGGTGCAGGCGGTCACGGCGCGCGGCGGCGGATACTGGGTGCTGACACCGCTGGTGGGCGAGCGCTTCACCGTGCTGGTCAATCGCGGCTTCGTGCCCCCTGACCGGCGCGATCCGGCCACGCGGGCGGCGGGCAATCCGGCGGGAATGGTGCGCATCACCGGGCTGCTGCGGATCACCGAACCGGGCGGCGGCTTCCTGCGCTCGAACGACGCCAGAGCCGATCGCTGGTTTTCGCGCGATGTCGACGCGATTGTCGCCGCGCGCGGGCTGAATCACACCGCACCCTATTTCATCGACGCCGATGCGGCGCGCAATCCCGGCGGCTATCCGGTCGGCGGGCTCACCGTCATCCGCTTCAGCGACAATCATGCGGTCTACGCCTTCACCTGGCTCGCGCTCGCGCTCGGGTGCCTGTTCGGCGCAAAGCTGGTATGGCAGCGGCGATGATCGCCACGCCTGCCCCCCAGATCACCGATGCCGTGCGGCGCAACATGGCGCTGCTCATCCAGCTGCGCTGGCTCGCGGTCGGGGGCCAGCTGCTGACCATCCTGATCGTGCATGGGCCGATGGGCATCGCGCTGCCGCTCGCCCCGCTGCTCGCGGCGATCAGCCTGCTCGTGTTCATCAACATCGTCACGCTGTACATGCTGCACCGGTTCGATGCGGGGCTCGAATATGCGCTGTTCACTGCGCTGATGTTCGATATCGCCGCGCTCACCTGGCAGCTGCATTTCACCGGCGGTCTCGCCAATCCGTTCGCGGCTTTGTTCCTGCTGCAGGTGGTGATCGGCGCGATGGTGCTGCGCCCGGCGGCATCCTGGGCGATGGTCGCGGCTTCGCTCGGCGCACTGGCTGTGCTCGCGATCGACCCCGTCCCGCTCGCGCTGCCGCCCGAGCTGCAGGACGAGGAGTTCAGCCTGTATCTGCAGGGCAGCTTCGTCTGTTTCGGGCTGATCGCGGTGCTGCTGGTCGCCTTCGTTACCCGCATCGCGCGCAACCTGCGCGAACGCGATTCCGCGCTCGCCGCGATCCGCCAGCGCGCGGCGGAAGAGGACCATATCGTGCGCATGGGCCTGCTCGCCTCGGGCGCGGCGCATGAACTGGGCACCCCGCTCGCGACGCTTTCGGTGCTCGTCAACGATTTCCGCGCGATGCCCGAACTGAACGCGGTGGCCGATCTTTCCGCCGATCTCGACGACATGGAAAACGCGGTGCAGCGCTGCAAGACGATCGTCAGCGGCATCCTGATGTCCGCCGGCGAGGCGCGCGGCGAGGCGACCGAACGCACCACGATGCGTGCCTTCCTGCGCGACATCGTCGACGAATGGCAGGTGACGCGCGGGCTCGATACGCTCGAATATCACGACAGGTTCGGCCAGGATGTGGCGATCGTCTCCGACCCTGCGCTGCGCCAGGTGATCGGCAATGTCATCGACAATGCGGTCGAGGTGTCGCCGCAATGGGTCGGCATCCGCGCCGCGCGCCAGGGCGAGGCGCTCGAGCTGACCGTGACCGACAGGGGCCCCGGCTTTGCGGAGGAGATTCTAGATGGCCTGGGCAAGCCGTACCGGTCGACCAAGGGCAAGCCCGGCGGGGGCCTGGGCCTGTTCCTGCTCGTCAACGTGATGCGCAAGCTGGGCGGAGAGGTGCGTGCGGGCAATCGCGAGCAGGGCGGCGCCGAAGTCACCATATGGTTGCCGCTGGATGCCATCGCCTGTTCGACAGGAGCGCGGACATGACCGAGACCCGTCAGTTGCTGATCGTCGAGGATGACGAGACCTTCGCGCGCACACTGCGCCGGTCGTTCGAGCGGCGCGGTTATGCGGTCGAATCGGCCTCGGGCCATGAGGCGCTGGTGGCTCTGCTCGACAAGGGCCTCAAACCGACACACGCGGTGATCGACCTGAAGCTCGCCGGCTCCGTCTCGGGCTTGACCTGCGTACAGGCCGTCCGCGCCGCCGCGCCCGATGCGCGGATCGTGGTGCTCACTGGCTTTGCCAGCATCGCCACCGCGGTCGAGGCGATCAAGCTGGGCGCGGACCATTATCTCGCCAAGCCATCGAACACCGACGATATCGAAGCCGCCTTCGCGCGCACCGAGGGCGATGCCGACACCGCGCTCGACACGCGCCAGTCCTCGATCAAGACGGTGGAATGGGAGCATATCCACCAGACGCTGGTCGATACCGGCTTCAACGTGTCGGAAACCGCACGGCGGCTGGGGATGCACCGGCGCACCCTGGCGCGCAAGCTGGAGAAGCGGCAGGTGCGGTGAGGCGCGGCTGCGCTGAGCATTTCTCTACTACGTCGCCCTGAACTTGTTTCAGGGTCCATTTCTCCCCACGCGGCTTCGGCAATTGGGGCGCGATGGATCCTGAAACAAGTTCAGGATGACGGGGTTGGTCGCAGTAAACTCGCTGCTCTGTTGCTCGGCACCACACTCCGCCCGCAGCCTCAAGGCCGCGCGCAGCTATCCAGTCCGTCGCGCTGGACGATGCGGATGCGGCGCGCGATATTGTTGCCATAGCGGCGCACGAAACCGCTGGGGTTCTTGACCGAACGCTTCTTGGGCAGCGGCAAGGCTGCGGCCATGCGCGCGGCTTGGTCGCGGGTGAGCGAACTTGCGCCCTTGCCGAAATAGCGCTCTGCCCCCGCCTCGACGCCATAGGTGCCGATGCCGGTTTCGGCGACGTTCAAGTACACTTCCATGATCCGGCGCTTGCCCCAGATGCCTTCGATCAGCACGGTGAACCAGGCTTCCAGCCCTTTTCGGAAAAAGCCCCCATTCTGCCAGAGGAACACGTTCTTCGCGGTCTGCTGGCTAATCGTCGATCCGCCGCGGATGCGCCCGCCCTGCATGTTGCGCCGCATCGCATCCTCGATCGCCTCGGTATCGAAGCCGTTATGCGTGCAGAACTTGCCGTCCTCCGCGGCGATGGCGGCGGAGACCATGTTGCGATCGATCCGGTCGAGCGGCGTCCAGTCGCGCGTCGCGCCATTGGCATCGCTCAGCATCGTGATCGTAGTCGGCGGCGGCACGAAGCGATAGATCACGACCATCAGCAGCGATAGCGCCACGAAGCCGAAGACCAGCTTGAAAACCAGTGCGATCAGGCGAGCGATCATGCCGCGTTTGCGCGCTGCTGCCACGGGTGGTTCAACGCTTGTCGCGCCAGGTCACGGTATCGCCCGGCTTGATCCCGAGCTCGGCCGCGCGGCCCGCAGCGATCTCGAGCACCGCAGCGACCGGCTCGCCCGAGCTGATCGGGTCGAGCGAATAGGGCACCGCATTGGCCGCGATGCTCTCGACGGTGCCATCGGCGCGAATGAACAGCAGGTCGAGCGAGATGACCGTGTTCTTCATCCAGAAGCTTGCGGGCTTCGGCGTCGGGAAGGGAAAGAGCATGCCCGCATCGGGGGCCAGCTCGGTGCGGAACATCAGCCCCTGCGCCTGTTCCTGCGAGCTGCGCGCCATCTCGACGGTGAACTTGTGCGTCTTGGCGCCGCTCCTGATCGTCAGCGGCACCAGATCGAGCCCGGCGGGCGACAGCGCAGGATTTTCCGCCGCAGGGCGCTGCGCCACGGCATCGCTGGGGGCAGAGGCATTGCACGCTACCAAGGCCAGCGTCGCCAGCATCGCCCCGCAGAATCTCGTCACCATGTCTCTCTCCCGAATTGCTCGTCCAGCCCCGCTATCTCCTCCATGCTATCGGCGAAAACAAGGGCCCGGGCGAGTGCAAAATCATGGCCTGCGCGGATAAAGGCCTGCAATTGCTTGCGCCTGCGGTCGGGATCGGCGGGGGCGGGCGCAAACGGGCCGATACGCTTGCGCCGGGCAAAGGCCATCGCGGCGTTCAGCGCCTGATCGCTCGCGGTCTCACGGGCCTCGCCGCGCTCGGCCTCACCGACACCGGCGGCGACCAGCGCCTGCTCGACCCGGCGCGCGCCATAGCCTCGCCTGAGCAACGCGCCGCCCTTCATCGCGGCGAAAGCGGCATCGTCGACATAGCCCAGCTCCACGCAGCGATCGGCCAGCTGGTCGTAATCGGGTGCGCGCTCGTCCGCCCATCCGCGCTCGCGCACCTTGCGTTGCATGTACTGGATGAGGCGCGCGCGCGTCGTCGCAAACCGCCCGAGATAATGCAGCGCCAGATCCTTGAGCGCGCGCTCGTCGAGCGGCTTTGGCGGGCGCTTTTCACGCTTGCGTCGATCATCGGGAGCGGTCATGCGCCATTTTTGTGCCACAGTCGGGTCGAATTTAGAACGCTTGTCATCGGCTAGAGGCGAGATGGGGCATTCTGGGATGAAGCGGGCGCTGCCTGAACCATTCATCTCTGGGCCATGACGGCATGGGCAGACGCTAGCGGGTCTTGTCCATGTGGGCGTGACAGACCGGGCCACCGGCGCGCGCAAAGGAAAGCAACGGGTTAATACGCATGACGCAATTGCAGCCGACTCCCACCGCCGATGCGCTGCCGCGCCGGTTCGCCGATTTCGCGACACTGGGTGATGCACTAGACTACGCGGCACAGGGCGTGCGCGGGTTCAACTTCCACGATCCGCGCGGCACATTGGTGCGCCCCTATCCCTATAGCGAGCTGCGCAGCGATGCTCTCGAGCATGCCCGGCGGCTGATCGCGCGCGGCGTGAAGCCCGAGGACCGGATCGCCATCGTTGCCGAAACCGGCGCGGAATTCGCCTCGCTGTTCTTCGGCGCGGTCTATGCCGGCGCCTGGCCGGTGCCGCTGCCCCTACCCACCAGCTTTGGCGGCAAGGAAAGCTATGTCGAGCAGCTGAGCGTCCAGCTGCGCTCGAGCGACCCCAAATTCCTGTTCTATCCGGCCGAACTCGCCGAGATGGGCGGCGAGGCGGCCAAGCGCTGCGGCGTCGAGGGGATCGATTGGGAGAGCTTCGCTGCCGAAGCTGCACCCGAAGCCGATCTGCCCGCTGCGAGCCCTGACGATATCTGCTATCTGCAATATTCGAGTGGATCGACGCGCTTCCCGCATGGCGTCGCGGTCACGCACGCTGCGCTGCTGAGCAACCTCGCCGCGCATTCGCACGGCATGCATGTGTGCGAGACCGATCGCTGCATCTCGTGGCTCCCCTGGTATCATGACATGGGCCTGGTCGGCTGCATGCTCTCGATGGTCGCCAACCAGGTTTCGACCGATTACCTGAAGACCGAGGATTTTGCGCGGCGTCCGCTCGCATGGCTCGACCTGATCAGCCGCAACCCCGGCACCTCGTGCAGCTATTCGCCGACCTTCGGCTATGACATCTGCGCGCGCCGCATCGGCAGCCAGTCGCGGGTCGAGGAACGCTTCGACCTGTCGCGCTGGCGGCTCGCGGGCAATGGCGCGGACATGATCCGTCCCGATGTCATGCAGGCCTTCGTCAACGCGTTCGCACCGGCGGGCTTCAAGGCGAGCGCCTTCCTGCCGAGCTATGGCCTGGCCGAAGCGACACTTGCCGTCACGCTGATGCCGCCGGGCGAGGGCATTGTCGTCGATCTGGTCGAGGAACAGCGCCTGTCGGGTGCGCCGGTCGATCCTTCCAAGCCCAAGCGTTACCGCTCGATCGTCAATTGCGGCAAGGCTTGCCGCGACATGAGCATCGAGATTCGCGATGCCGACGGCAAGGTGCTTCCCGACCGCGAGATCGGCAAGGTCTGGACCGCAGGCCCGTCGATCATGCACAGCTATTTCCGCGATCCCGAAGCGACCGAGGCGTGCCTGATCGATGGCTGGCTCGATACTGGCGACATGGGCTATATGGTCGATGGCTATCTCTATATCGTCGGCCGCGCCAAGGACATGATCATCATCAACGGCAAGAACCACTGGCCGCAGGATATCGAATGGGCGGTGGAACAGCTGCCCGGCTTCAAGTCCGGCGACATTGCCGCCTTCTCGATCACCACGCCTGCCGGGGAAGAGGCCCCCGCCGTGCTGGTGCAGTGCCGCACCACCGACGAGGCCGAACGCCGCCGGCTGCGCGACGAGATCCGCGAGAAGGTCCGTTCGATCACCGGCATGAACTGCGTGATCGAGCTGGTGCCGCCGCGCACGCTGCCGCGCACCTCGTCGGGCAAGTTGAGCCGCGCCAAGGCCCGCAACCTGTACCTCTCTGGCGAGATCCAGCCCTACGAGCTGGCCGCCTAATCCGGGCAGGGGCAAGAGGCCGGGTTTACCGCCCGGCCCGCGCTTCCTATATCGGCGGGG
>NZ_LSIS01000243.1:0-1413 GCF_001556365.1 Blastomonas sp. CCH1-A6
GCGATGCTACCGCTGCCCCGTCAAGATCGAGGGGCGACTGCCCCACCATGGCCGCGATATCAGTGGCCAGGCTGAACGCTACGGCCACGGGGGCCGCCATGGCTGCGAAGATCACCCAGTTGCGGCGATCCTTGGTGCGCGCAAAGGCATGCGCGGTCATGGCATGGAAGGCGAAGCCGCCGAACAGGCCGAGCAACAGTGCATATTGCACGAAGCGCATGCCCGGCTGGACCAGCTCCATCGCCATGGATCATTTCACCGTGAAGCTTGTCTTGCCCCGCATGCGATGACCGTCGGCTCCGGCGGCCTGCCAGCGAACCTCATAGCTGCCCGGACGAAGCGGCTGGCGCAGGTTGAGCGTCATGGTCTTGTTTCCGTTCGACCAGGCGGTGGTGAAATTGCGGATGGTCATCTCGCCATGATCCTTGACCCCCGGCATGGCAGTCATGACGATACTGGTGGCGACCGTCGGCGGCAACAGCGCCTCGTTGAACGTCAAGGTGACCGTTTTGGGCTTGGTCACGACGGCATTGTCGGCTGGCGTCGAAGCGACGACCTTGGCATGGGCGAGCACGGCCGGAGCGGCGGCAATCGTGGTGCAGGCGAGGGCGAGGCCGGTAACAAGGGTTCCAAAACGCATAACAAGCTTCCTTATCGTCAAAACCAGAAACGAATGCCCAGGACGAAGTTGGTGACGCTGGGGTCTTCTCCAGCGGCGCGCGCGAAATCGGCGCTGCGCCCGGTCTTCCAGACCTGCTCGACACCGATATAAGGCGCGATCTCGCGGATGACCTCGTAGCGCAGACGGACACCAAGCTCGAAACTGTCGATGCCTGCGCCGATCCCGAGCTCGGGAACGTCCTGCGCCGCAAGGTTGAGCTCAGCGCGCGGCTGGATGAGTATGCTCTGCGCGATGCGCTGGTCGAGCTCGGCCTCGACCCGCGCGGTCAGGTCGCCCCGGTGCGACAGGAACAGCGCGGTATCGAGCTCGAACATATAGGGCGCGAGCCCCTGGATGCCGATGACCGCATAGCTGGTATCGGGCCCGGCGAGATCCTGGCGGAACCCGGCCTGCAGATCGAAGAACGGCGCGATCGCGCGCGAATAGAGCGCCTGGAACTCGAGCTCCTCGATCGGTTCGCCGAAACTGCCTTCGCCCTCGCTCTTGAAAAAGAACTTGTCCGTGGTGTTGCCGTAAAAGCCCTGCAGGTCCCAGAGATAGCCATTGTCACCCTGGCGTGCCTGAAACTCGGCGCGGTCGGCCTGGAACCAGAACAGGGTGAAATCGCCATGGGTTTTCTGCAGGTCCTCACGCGAGGCGCGCATCGCCTCGGCACCCCAGATGGCGTCTGCCGCGCGCGGCGCGCCGCTTCCGGCTTCGGGCGGGGGCGGGGTTTCCATGTCGGGGCCGGG
>NZ_LSIS01000244.1:0-1398 GCF_001556365.1 Blastomonas sp. CCH1-A6
TCGCGCCGGTCAGCGTCAACGTGCCGCTATTGGTGATCGCGCTGCCGCCAAAGCTGCCCGCGACATTCGCCGTCGCGCCCGCATTATTGGTCAGCCCGCCCGCCAGCGTGCCGGTGCTGGTCAGCGTGCCGGCGTTGGTCAGCAGGCCGATGATCGTGCCCGCATTGGTCAGCGTCGCATTGTTCTGCACCGCGCCTGCAATCGTGCCGCCGCTGGCCAGCGACAGCGTGCCGCCGCTCACGGTGGTCAGCCCGGCATAGCTGTTGGCGCCACCCAGGGTCAGCGTGCCGCCGCCGCTCTTGGTCAGGCCCGCCGCCCCCGAAATCGGCGCGTTGATCCGGGTCGCAAGGCCCGAATTGACGGTGACGATCGAGAAGCCGCCCGTCGTCGCCAGGCCACCTGTCGAGTCAGCGGCATTGAGCACATAGCCGTCGGTCAGGAAGCGCAGCTCCTGGAAGGCCTGGCTGCCGATTATTCCGACGGCACCACCGGCAGCACCTGCGAACACGCCCGCCTGGCCCGCCCAGGGGGTGTTGACCGCAAAGCCGGTGGGGTTGGTCCAGTTGGTGGAGGTGCTGGTCCAGGTCCCTGCCCCGCCATCGCCGTTCACGGTCGCGACCGCGCCGGTCAGGTCCGCGCCATCCCAATATTGCACGGTCTGGCCGCCCGCGTTGAACAGGATGTTGATCTGTCCCGCAATGTCGGTGCGCAACTCGGAGATGAATCCTAGCGGCAGCGTTCCCAGGTTCAGCGCATTGTTGGTCAGCGTGCCGCCATAGTTGAACAGGCGATAGAAGCCTGCACTGAAGCCATCGAGCGCGGTGACGTTGAGCGTGCCATCGAGCACCAGATTGCCGCCAACCGTGATCAGGTCGTTGATGCCGCCGCCGACGACGCCGGGCTGCGCGAGCTCGAAATTCAGCACCGAGCTGTCGTTCAGCGTCAGATTGCCCGCGATGGTCTGCGTCGCCGGGCTCGTGCCGGGCGAGAGGATGCCGCCATTGGCGACCACGACATTGCCCTGGATCGTGCCCGAGCCGCCGAGCGTGGCCCCCGAAGCGACATTGATCGTGGCTGCCCGGTTGGTGAGATCGCCCAGAACGCCGTTGACCAGCAACGTGCCGCCATTGACGTTGAACGTGCCGGTAAAGCCATCCGCAGCGGTGTTGCTGCCGGTCAGCGTCAGCGTGCTGGCGAGGTTCTTCTGCACCGAGCCTGCACCGGTGAAAACATTGGCGAGGCTGAGCGCATCGCTGCGATTGAGCAACAGCCCAGCGCCACTGGCGATCGAGACATTGCCCGTGCCGAGGCTGCCGGTGGTGCCGCCCTCACCGATCTGCAGGCTGCCGCCGGTGATGCTGGTGGTGCCGGTATAGCTGTTCGCGCCGGTCAGCGTCA
>NZ_LSIS01000245.1:0-1018 GCF_001556365.1 Blastomonas sp. CCH1-A6
CGCGTCGTCCGCAGCGGAGTTGATGCGCTTGCCGGTGGACAGGCGATCGATCGACCGGGACAGGCTGCCCTGAGCCGCGGTCGAAGCATTGGCAGCCCGGAGGGCCGCAACGTTCGTTCCAATAACGGTCATTGTTGAGTCCTTTCACTTCTTCCCTGGGGCCACCCCATTGCTGGGGCGGCCTCAAGCGCTTTGACGGCGGGGGCTGACAGGAAATTAAGCGGAAAACGTCAGTTTCTTGGCGGACGCGTCATTTTCCTGACAGGCGTCCGTCAGCCCCCCTGCGTCGCTTAACGGATCAGGCTGAGCACGCCCTGCTGGCTCTGGTTGGCCTGGGCGAGCATCGCGGTCGACGCCTGGCTGAGGATCTGCGACCTCGCGAGGTTGGTCGATTCTTCGGAGAAGTTCGCATCCTGGATGCGCGAGCGGGCTTCCGACAGGTTGGTGGCGCGGTTGACCAGGCTGGAGACGGTCGCCTGCAGACGGTTCTGGCTGGCGCCGAGATTGGCCTGTGCGGTGGTGATCGTGTTCAGCGCGGTGTCGAGCGAGGTCAGCGCGGCGGCGGCACCGGTGTCGGTGGCGATGGTGATGGCGTTGATGCCAAGACCGGTGGCGGTGACATCGGCAAGCGCGATGTTCATCGTGTCGCCCGAAGCGCTGCCGGTCTGGATGGCGACCGGGCCAGCGGTGTTCAGCAGCGAAACGCCATTGAAGGTGGTCTTGGTGGCAACGTCGTTGACCTGGGCGATCAACGCGGTGACTTCCGCCTGCAGGTTGGTGCGGTCACCGGCAACCAGCGTGCCCGAGGCCGACTGGACGGCCAGTTCACGCATACGCTGCATCATGTTGACGATCTCGTTCATGCCGCCTTCGGCGGTCTGGGTCAGCGAGATACCGTCGTTCGCATTGCGCACGGCCTGGTTGAGGCCGCGGATCTGCGAGGTCATGCGGGTGGCAATGGCATTGCCGGCCGCGTCGTCCGCAGCGGAGTTGATGCGCTTGCCGGTGGACAGGCGAT
>NZ_LSIS01000246.1:0-28203 GCF_001556365.1 Blastomonas sp. CCH1-A6
GACCCCGCCCATATGCTGGCAGCGGGACACAGCTTTGCGCGCCGCATTGCCCGACGCGGCTTCATGCCGCTCTATCACGCGGGCGATGTCAACCATTGCCCGGGTTGCGGTGGCAAGCACTGGCATGTCGGACGGATGAGCGCGGAATGTGCGACCTGTGCGACGGCGATCCCGCTTGCCGATGTGGCCGCACAGCCGATGCAGCCGCTGTTTCACGTCACCCGCAGCCGCACCGCCTGGGTGGAGTGATCAGCGCTTGCCGGGCGTGGCGAAGATCGCCGGATAGAAGACCTGCTCCTCCCAGCGTAAGCGCGCCTTCAGCCGGTCATTGAGGCCCCGAAACGCCGCGAGAAATCCGGCACGATCGTCCGCCACCCGGCGCTGCGGCCAGTTGGCGTTGCAATCCATCAGGTCGCCCCGCCACATCAGCAGCTCGTCATGAAAGCGGCGGAGCAGCTTGATCTTGTCCGCGTCCTTTTCCATTTCTGCCGCACGGGCGTTCACCAGCCGAATTTCGACGCTGCAATGGCTGTTGACCAGGCGTGAAAATCCGAGGCGAAGCGCGGGCAGATCGCGCAGGGCCGTATCCGTCCCGGCCATGACGGCTCTCACGATGGCATCGGCCTGGGCCAGCAACTCGCCATGCTGATGGGTAAAATTCTGCATGCTCATGAAGGCGTCGGCCCGGTTATCTGACCTCAGATCAAGGTCATGTGTATTCAAGGGTTTAGGGTGATTCGGTTTACAGGGTGTTACCCATTGCAAGAACGCCTGGACCGGTCCAACCTGTTTGTCTCAGCCACGTTGCAATGAGGCGCAAACCCATGTCCGATACCATATCCGCTTCCCCCAATCGTCGCACGATGCTGCGCTCCGCTGCGCTGCTTGGCTCCGGAATGGCGCTCACCGGCGGGGGCGGCGCGGCGCTGGCAGCGGCAGAGGGTGAGATGGCGCGCATCCGCAAGGCAGCGGAAAGCAACCGCGACGCCGACATCAAACGCATCCAGGACTGGATTCGGCTGCCCTCGATCGCGGCGGAGAACCTGAACATGGCCGAAGGCGCGGCCTATATGGCCGACCTCGCCAAATCTGCGGGCTTTACCGGCGTCACCACCGTGCCGTCCGACGGCCATCCCGGCGTGTTCGGCGTCATGGACAATGGCGCGAAGCGCACGCTCGGCATCTATTTCATGTACGACGTCAAGCAGTTCGACCCGGCGGAATGGTCCTCGCCGCCGCTCGAAGCACGGATCGTCGACAAGCCCGGCTGGGGCAAGGCGATCATGGGGCGCGGCGCGGTCAACCAGAAGGGGCCCGAAGCGACCTTTCTCGCCACGCTGCACGCGATGAAAAAGGCGGGGGTGAAGCCGCCGGTCAACCTGGTGCTGCTGTGCGAGGGCGAGGAGGAAATCGGATCGCCGAATTTCAAGCAGATCGCGACGCGGCCCGACGTTCTCGCCGCGCTGAAGAAGTGCGAGGGCATCTTCATTCCGGCGAGCTGGCAGGGCGCGAATGGCGAGGTTCAGGTCAATCTCGGCTCCAAGGGCGTGATCGACTCGAACTGGTCGCGAGCGGCGAGAAATGGGGCAGGGGGCCGAAGGGCGACATCCATTCGAGCTACAAGGCGATGGTCGATTCGCCCGCCTGGCGGCTGGTCCAGGCGCTGCAGACGCTGGTCACGCCCGATGGCAACAATGTCGCGATCGGCGGCTGGAGCGACAATGTCCGCCCGCTGACGGATCGCGAAAAGGCACTGATCGCCGAAGCCGCCAAGGGCATGAACGAGGCGCAGATGAAGCAGTCGTTCGGGCTGACCCACTGGATCGACGACCTGCCGTTCGACCAGGCGCTGATCCGCCTCGCGCAGGAGCCGACCGCGAATATCGAGGGGCTGGTCGCGGGCTATACCGGCCCCGGCGGCAAGACCGTGCTGCCCGGTCGTGCGGTCGCCAAGATGGACTTCCGCCTCGTCCCCAACCAGACCCGCGCCGAGGCCGAAGCGAAGCTGCGCGCGCATCTCGACAGCCATGGCTTTACCGATATCGAGGCCAATGTCTCGGGCGGCTATGACCCCACCGAGGTGGCCGAGGACAGCCGCCTCATCAAGGCGGAGCTGGCGGCTTACGCCAAGCTCGGCGTCAAGGCGAACCTCAACCCGCGCCTCGCAGGTTCCTGGCCGGGTGCGGTGTTCACCGCGCCGCCGGTCAGCATCCCCGCCGGGCATTTCGGCATCGGCCATGGCAGCGGCGCGCACGCGCCGGACGAATATTATGTGGTGGAATCGACCAATCCCAAGGTCGCCGGGATTACCGATGCGACCCTGGGCTATGCCGAGATCATGTATCAGCTCGCGTCTGTTCGCTAGGCGGGCGAGGGGACGGCGCGGCGCTTGCGGGCGCGCGGGCGAGGCGGCATGACGGATACATGAAGATCACCGCGACCATTCTCGACCGCATCGGCCACAAGGGCCCCTATGCCACCACCCGTCCGCTGCGTCTGGCCGAGGTCGATCTCGCGCCGCCGGGGCCGGACGAGATGCTGGTCAAGATCGAGGCCGCAGGGCTTTGCCATAGCGACCTTTCGGTCATCAACGGCGACCGCCCGCGCCCGATGCCGATGGCGCTGGGGCATGAGGCGGTGGCAACGGTGCTCGAGCCGGGCAGCATTGCCGCGCAGCATTTTGCGCCGGGCGACCGCGTGGTGCTGAGCTTCCTTCCCCTGTGCGGGCACTGCCCCAGCTGCCATTCGGGCGAGGGCTATCTGTGCGGCAACGGCGCGGCGGCGAACGGCGCGGGCACGCTGCTGGGCGGCGAACGGCGATTGTCCGAGAACGGCGCGCCGGTGCAGCACCATCTCGGCTCCTCGGCCTTTGCGACGCATGCCGTGGTCGACCGGCGTTCGGCGGTGAAGATCGATGGCGACATTCCGGTCGAGATCGCCGCGCTGTTCGGCTGCGCGGTGCTGACCGGCGCGGGCGCGGTGCTCAACGGCGGCGCGTTGCGCGCGGGCGAGAGCGTCGTGGTCTATGGCCTGGGCGGCGTCGGCCTCGCCGCGCTGATGGCGGCGATCGCGGGCGGTGCGCACCCGGTGATCGCGATCGACCCCGTTCCCGCCAAGCGCGCGCTGGCGCTGGAACTGGGGGCGGTTGCTGCGGTCGATCCGCAGGATGCCGAGGAGGCGGTGGTCGCAGCATTGGGCCGCAAGCCCGATCTGGTGATCGAGACCGTCGGCAAGGCGCCGGTGCTGGCGAAAGCCTATGGCCTCGCGCGGCGCGGCGGGCGGATCGTCACCGTGGGCCTGCCCAACCCGGCGGACATGCTCTCGATCCCCGCCGTCTCGCTGGTCGGCGACGGCAAGACGCTGATGGGCAGCTATATGGGCAACGCCATCCCCTCGCGCGACATCCCCCGCTACATCGCCCTCTGGCGCGCCGGACGCATGCCGGTGGAAAAGCTGCTGACCTCGGTCAGCCCGCTGAGCGACATCAACGCGCTGTTCGATGAGCTGGCGAGCGGGACGGCGATCCGGCAGGTGGTGGTGCCTTGAGAGAAGAGGGTGCTATTGCAGCACAATGGAGGTGAAGCATTTATCAAAAAATTCTCTATTTTACCTTGGAAAAAGATTTATCATTGACATAAATCGCGTTCTATTTTTACACTAAACTTGTCTGGTGATGGCTCCAAAGAAGAGAAGAACGCCCGCAGGCTTACCGCAGAGGGAGCTACTCCGACGTATATATGCAGCGTCACATACATCCTATCGGTAGGCTGATCACCAGTAGGGCTGTACCTGCTGCTGCCGACTGCTTGTATTGATCGATCGATTGCTTTGGAGCGTGATGCAAGATTTTGACGGCGCTCTGGACTGAACTGCACATCCCAAGGTTTATCAGCGACCATACCGTCTGATTCTTTAGCTAATAGCCCTGCTTTTGGCTGTGTTATTTCTGCCTTATCGAACCGCCATTGCTTGTGCGACGTATTTTGTATCGTAAATCTGATTTGAGCCCAGCCACTGGCATCGACTTTCGTCACGTCAACGCTTATTTCCGGCCTATCCCGTTGCCGCTGAGCTCTACGTTCAGATCCCGCTAGATACAGTGCAACTAAACTAGCCGAGATGGTACCAACACCCGAAACCCAGTCCGCCACAGATCCCCAATTCAATCCCGCCCCCTCATGGTCTCAGCTGACTATAGTCACTGTCTACATTCATTGCTGTTGTTTGGCCATGACTAAAATCCATCAAGCCTTGTTTGCGCCGTATAATTAATCGGAAAACCTCTCAGGGTCGGTTAAGTCATGTGATAAGAACTGCGTGGGCGCGGGTCCTTCGACGACGCGGGCTGCGCCCGCTGCTCAGGATGAGCGGAGGTGGTGCGGCGGAAGTTTAGCCAGCCTGAGCGGGTCATAAATCGACTGGGCGCGAGACTTTGAGCTTGGCTGGATGGCGGGCCTGGAGATCGCGCAGCACATCACACCAGACCTGCCTGTCTCTCGCTGGCAGTTGCGATAGATCCCGGTTGCGAATTGTCAGCTCGATATCGCTCCACTGCAGCCGGTCATCGAACATTTCAATAAAGGCATCCCAGCCGCTGAAGGTGTCGTACCCAAGATACGCGACGTCAGTAACTCTGCTGAAAAGCTTGTCACACGTGTCAATTGACGAGTCGATGTCGACAGCGAATACTTCAGTCGGCTTGGTTTTGCTCATAGCTTCTTTTATGTCCAAGCCGTTGCCGCTACAAGCTGCTCTTGGCCTCTCCCCTTCAGGGGGGAGGGTTGGGAGGGGGGTTGCGCTGCCGCATGCCCCTCTCAACTTCGCCTAGCCAGGCAAGCTGGCAAGGCTTCGTA
This sequence comes from Blastomonas sp. CCH1-A6, assembly GCF_001556365.1. Lineage (NCBI taxonomy): Bacteria > Pseudomonadati > Pseudomonadota > Alphaproteobacteria > Sphingomonadales > Blastomonadaceae > Blastomonas > Blastomonas sp. CCH1-A6. The sequence continues at coordinate 4,854 of NZ_LSIS01000246.1, forward strand.
TCTCTCCCCTTGAGGGGAGAGAGCAGGGTTGCACTACCCATCCTCCCCCATCACCGGCGCGATGCGCTCCGCGAGTGCGTCGAGCCAGCGGATGAACGCATCCACCCGCGCGAGCTTGCGCATGTCGCGGTGGACCACTAACCAAAAACTGCGGTGGATCGCCACGCTGCCCGCCAGCACCCGTTCCAGCCGCGCATTCTGTTCGCCGATAAAGCACGGCAATATGCCCACACCCGCGCCGGAGGCGATCAGGCTGTGCTGCACGTTGATGCTCGAACTGGTCAGCACCGGTTCGAGCCCGGGGCCGATCTCGTCGAGATAGCGCAGCTCGTCGGCATAGATGAAATCGGGGATATAGCCGATCAGCGGGTGGCGGCGCAGGTCGTCGACGGATGCGATCGGCCCGGCACTGGCGAGATAGTCGCGGTCGGCATAGACGCCGAGCTGATAGTCGACCAGCTTGCGCACTTTCAATGGCCCCGCGGTCGGGCGCGAGAGCATGATCGCCAGGTCCGCCTCGCGCTTGCTGGGGTTGAGAAAGCCGTTGGTCGCGACCAGCTCGATGCGGATCGCGGGATGCTGGCGGTGGAAGCTCGCGAGGTTGCGGCTGATGATCCACGCGGCGAACCCCTCCGCGACGCTGATCCTGATGGTGCCCGCAAACACCGTCTGCTCGCCGGTCAGCTCGGTGCGCGCATCGACCAGCGCCTGCTCCGCCCCTTCGGCATAATGCAGCAGCTTGGCCCCATGTTCGGTGAGCGCGATGCCCTTGCCGCTCGCCTCGAACAATGTGGATTGCAGGTCGCCCGAGAGCCGTTGCAGCCGGCGCGCGACCGTGGTCGGGTCGATCTCCAGCCGCCGCGCGGCCTCCGCCACCGATCCGGCGCGCGCCAGCATCAGGAAGATGCGCAGATCGTCCCAGTTCATCCATCCCGCTCCCGGCCTGTGCTGCTATTCTGCGGCATTTATGCAGCCTGATGTGATGTTTTTACGCAATTGCTTGCAGGAATGCCAGAGGCTATTGCCGCCTCCAAGCGACAAGCACCCATAGGAGAGCATCGATGCGCACCGTCACCCACCGTCTGGCCCCCGGCGTTACCGCCCCCGCCAGCACCCGCCAGTCCGATATTTTCGATCCCAATAGCGGGACGGTGCAGGCGAAGGTCGATCTGGGCAGCGCCGCGGTGCTCGATGCCGCCGTCGATGCCGCGCTCGCCGCGCAGCCCGCCTGGGCCGCGACCAACCCGCAGCGCCGCGCGCGCGTGATGTTCAAGTTCAAGGAGCTGGTCGAGGCGAATATCGACGAGCTCGCCGCGCTGCTGTCAAGCGAGCATGGCAAGGTGCACGCCGATGCCAAGGGCGACATCCAGCGCGGGCTCGAGGTCATCGAATTCTGCTGCGGCATCCCGCATGCGGTGAAGGGCGAGTATACGCATGGCGCGGGCCCGGGCATCGACGTCTATTCGATGCGCCTGCCGATCGGGATCGGCGCGGGCATCACGCCGTTCAACTTCCCCGCGATGATCCCGATGTGGATGTTCGGCCCCGCGATCGCCACGGGCAACGCGTTCATCCTCAAGCCCAGCGAGCGCGATCCCTCGGTGCCGGTGCGCCTCGCCGAGCTGATGAGCGAAGCGGGCCTGCCCGACGGCATCCTGCAGGTGGTGCATGGCGACAAGGAAATGGTCGATGCGATCCTCGATCACCCCGCGATTGCGGGCGTGTCGTTCGTCGGATCGTCCGATGTCGCGCATTATCTCTACCAGCGCGGTGTCGCCGCCGGAAAGCGCGTCCAGGCCATGGGCGGCGCGAAGAACCATGGCATCGTCATGCCCGATGCGGACCTCGACCAGGTGGTCAAGGATCTCGCCGGTGCGGCCTTCGGTTCGGCGGGCGAACGCTGCATGGCGCTGCCCGTGGTCGTCCCCGTGGGGGACGAGACCGCGGATCGTCTGCGCGCCAAGCTGATCCCCGCGATCGAGCAGCTGCGCCTCGGCGTCTCGTCCGATCCCGATGCCGATTACGGACCCGTCGTCACCGCCGCGCACAAGGCGAAGGTGGAAGGCTGGATCCAGACCTGTATCGACGAGGGCGGCGAGCTGGTCGTCGATGGCCGTGGCTTCACGCTGCAGGGGCACGAGAACGGCTTTTTCGTCGGCCCGACGCTGCTCGACCATGTCACCACCGACATGGACAGCTACAAGGAAGAGATATTCGGCCCCGTGCTGCAGATCGTCCGCGCGAAGGATTTCGAGGAAGCGGTCTCGCTGCCCAGCAAGCACCAGTATGGCAATGGCGTCGCCATCTTCACCCGCAACGGCCATGCCGCGCGCGAGTTCGCCGCGCGCGTCAATGTCGGCATGGTCGGCATCAACGTGCCGATCCCGGTGCCGGTGGCGTACCACACCTTTGGCGGCTGGAAGCGCAGCGCGTTCGGTGACACCAACCAGCACGGCATGGAAGGCGTGAAGTTCTGGACCAAGATCAAGACGGTGACCGCGCGCTGGCCCGATGGCGCAGTGGATGGCGGCAACGCCTTTGTCATCCCGACGATGGGTTGAGGCGGTGCGCCTTGCGTACAGTGCTTATCTCGTCCGCGAGTATGACGAGGCCATTGCCTGGTTCGGCAAGGCGCTCGGCTGGCGGGTGATCGAGGACAGCGATCTGGGCGGCGGCAAGCGCTGGGTGCGTGTCGGCGGCGAAGAGGGCGGGCAGTTGCTGCTCGCCCGCGCGACCTCCGACGCGCAACTGGCGGCGGTCGGCAAGGCGGCGGGCGGGCGCGTGGCCTATTTCGTCCATACAGGCGCTTTCGACGCCGACCATGCGCGCATGGTCGCAGCCGGCGTCGCCTTTGCCGAAGCGCCGCGCCAGGAAGCCTATGGCAAGGTCGCGGTGTTCGCCGACCTGTACGGCAACCGGTGGGATTTGATCGAGGCACCCGCAGAGGTGCCGACGGAGAGCGGAGCAGCAGCATGAGCACAATCGGATTTATCGGCCTGGGCAATATGGGCGGCGGCATGGCGGCGAACCTGGCGAAAGCCGGGCACAAGGTGATCGCGTTCGACCTGTCGGGCGAGGCGCTGGCGCGCGCCGGGGCGGCGGGCTGCCATCCGGTCTCCGATGCCGCGCAGGCGGGGCGCGAGGCGGATGTCGTCGTCACCATGCTGCCTGCGGGCAAGCATGTCGCCTCGGTTTATAACGAGACCGTGTTCGGTGCCGCCAGGCCCGGCGCGCTGCTGATCGACTGTTCGACCATCGATGTCGATACCGCACGCGAGGTCGCGAGCGCGGCGAAGGCGCGCGGGCTAGAGGCGGTGGACGCCCCGGTCTCGGGCGGGATTGCGGCGGCCAATGGCGGCACGCTCACCTTCATGGTCGGCGGCAGCGCCGATGCCTTCGCGCGCGCCGAGCCGATCCTCGCCGATATGGGCAAGGCGGTTATCCATGCCGGCGACAATGGCGCAGGCCAGGCGGCGAAGATCTGCAACAACATGCTCCTGGGCGCGACCATGGCCGCGACCTGCGAGACGTTCATGCTGGCGAAGAAGCTGGGACTCGACCTGCAGACCTTCTACGATATCTCGTCCAAGGCCTCGGGTCAGAGCTGGTCGATGACGAGCTATTGCCCCGTCCCCGGCGTCGGCCCGGCGAGCCCGGCGGACAACGGCTATGCCGGAGGCTTCGCCGCCGCACTGATGCTCAAGGACATGCGGCTGGCGCTCGAAGCGGCAAAGGCGAGCGGCGCGCGCGTGCCGATGGGTGAGCGGGCGGAAGCGATCTACGCGGCATTCGTCGAGGCGGACGCACAGGGGCTGGATTTCAGCGCGATCATCACCGCGCTCGAATAGGCCGCGCGGTCGTCGCGCGGCGGAGCCGGGCTGGACAGCGGTGCGGGCACTCCCTTATGCTCGCTCTCCAATGGAGGGCGCGGCATGAAGGCGGGTCTCAGGCGCAGGTTGCACGGGCAGGGGCTGACGCTCGGCCTTGCCCTGCTCGGCGGGCTGACGGCTTGCGGAGGTGGCGGGTCTTCCTCGACCACGCCGGTGCAATTGCCACCCTCGACCGGCGCTCCGGCTCCCGCACCAGCACCAGCACCAGCCCCCGCACCTACGCCAACGCCCAGCCCGACGCCGACACCGCCGCCGGCGGGCGCGGTGCTCAGCGCCGACATCCGCTATGGCGATGGGCCGACCAGCAGCGGCTCGATCCCGCTGTTTCTCGACAGCTATCGGCCCAACCAAAGCTGCACCAGTCCGCGCCCGACGGTGCTCTATGTCCATGGCGGCGGCTTTGTTGGCGGCAGCCGCAAGGGGCAGCAGGTGGTGGCGATGGCCGACGAGCTTGCCCCGCTCGGCATTAACCTCATCTCGATCCAGTACCGCCTGCAGGGCGACAACCCGGTCATCTCAAGCGAATTCGCCGCGTTCGAACGGGATTATCGCGCGCTAGATCCGACCCAGCAATCGCCCCGGGTGACCGCCTTTGTCGCGGCGGTGGAGGATTCAGTCCGCGCGCTGCGCTGGATGCAGGCCAACGCCGCTGCCTACTGCATCGATCCCACCCGCATCGCCTATTGGGGATCGTCAGCAGGGGCCTATACCGTGTTGCACACCGCCTATTCCCTGAATCCCTATGGCATCGCCCGGCCCGAACCGCGCGTGGTGGTCGACTACTGGGGCGGCCTTTTCCGCGACACCGACCTTCAGGCGGGAGAGGCCCCGCTGTTCGTGATGCACGGCACCGCGGACACCACCGTTTCCTTCACCGAAGCCACCGAACTCACCGATCGCGCGCGCCAGGTCGGCGTGCCCTTCACATTCTACACGCTGGCAGGCGCAGGGCATGATTTCAACGGCAGCGGCTTTTTCGTCCGCACCGTCGACGGCCAGTCGCTCGCCAAACGCACGGCCGACTTCATGGCCGCGCACCTGCTACCGGGGGGAAGGCCGGTCTATGAGAGCAGGGTGGTGCAATAGGAGCAGCAAGCGTTACATTGTCCAGCTATCCCTTGAATCCAGGCCGGGGTATCGAATGGGCTTGCCACCGAAATACTCTGTCGCCGTCGTATGCCGCCGGTCGGTGTCGAACTCTTCCGGGTCGAAATCCTCGGGGAAGACGAACTTGACCTTGAACTGACCTGCCTTGAGGAAGATTTCCACCTCTTCCCATCTCTTGCTCAGCGGCTCCATTGCCCACAATTCGTTCAGATGCTTGTCATATCGGCCATACTCGATGTTTCGATATTCGACATGCCGCCCGCGATCCGAGAAAAGCGAAAGGCTCAGATAGCCTCTGTCTACGGCAGCGATCAGGAGAAGGCCGTTCGAACTGAACTGTGTCTCAGCCTCCAGCGTCTCGGCGATCTCGTTCAGAAGCGCTGATTTTCGAGCAAGATTGAGCATCATTCGGCGCCTCGCTGGTTCGCCAAATTCAAACCGTGCTGCTTATTTCCGATCGTGTACCAGATGTTCAGACTTGACGGTCGGCGCGATTGACCTTTGTCGACGGGCACGATCTTGACGGTGACCTTCACCCCTTTTCGGCGCGCGCTTGCCCATTCATTTTCCATTCTCGCATAGGTTTTGCGGTTGAATTCGGCATCTTGTGCAAAGTGGTTGAAGGCTTCCATCGGCCCCTTGAATCTCCGGGCGATAAAGTGTCCTCCATCATCGGTTCTCAGCCGATATTTTCCGCCCGCTTGCAACTGCGATTGCTTCGACCGACGCTGGAGTGGATCTTCGGTAATCGTGCCCTCGACTTTCCAAGTTCGTCCCAAATGGTCAATGTCAAATCGGTAGCCATGCCGAATGACTGTTTTCGCCACTCGCTTGAAGGGCAATGTCGCGCGCGCCTGACCGTCTAGGCCCGAAAGTTCGTGCTGGACACTTTTTTGACGAACAGCTGCTGGTCTTGAGGGTGAAGGACCAAGAAGTCCCGGTTGACGCTGAGTGGTTCGAGAATGCGGCGCCCAAGACCCTGCCCCGCCACCGCCACCAAAGCCCCGCGTCGATTGATCCGACGGCAGTCCCGGCACATCGACACGTAATGGTCCAGCCTTGCGTCGTGCCGACCTTGCTGCCTGTTGAGAATCTCTGCCGGCGCTTCCTCCGTAATGTCGCCCAGATCCGGCAAATGTGAAGCGCCCGTCATCCGGGTCGTGCCAAGGGTTGAACTTGCATTCGAGGGTTTTGGCTATGTCAGGGCATGAACGATGCCCTGTCCTCAGCCACAATTCAAAGCTGCTCCGCTTGCCGACTGCCAAATGTTGCATCTTGCCGCTCCCATAGGGAAGAACGGCAAGAACATATCAGCAACATTCTCCAACAAGTCAATAATGAATGGATCCTATCGCGTTTGGCCGCTTGCCACAGAATGATCTGAATGGAGAGCAATCCGGCCGATCAAGGTCTAACCTCACCCCTCCAGCACGACCCTCGTCCCCGTCTCGAATTCGCCCGACACCAGGTCCGCGATCGCTTCGCCGACCACTTCGGGGAGTTTCACCGTCGCCGGGTCCTCGCCGGGATAGGCCTTGGCGCGCATCGCGGTGCGGGTTCTTGCCGGATCAACGATCGCGGTGCGGACCTTGCCGATATTGCGCATTTCCTCGCCATAGGCAGCGATGAGCACCTCGAGCGCGGCCTTGGAGGCGCCATAGGCGCCCCAGAAGGCGCGGGGGGTGGCGGCGACCGAGCTGGTGAGGCCGATCACGCGGGCATGCGCGCTCTTGCGCAGCATCGGATCGAAATAGGCGATCATGGCCTGGGTGCTCAGCACGTTGAGCGTCATCACGCGGTTGAGTTCGCCGCCGTCGATAGTCGGCACCGGCCCCAGGCTCCCCAGCATCGCGGCGTTCAGGACCAGGATGTCGAGCGCGTCCCAGCGTCCGTCGATCGCGGCGGCGAGCCGGGCGATGCTGTCGCCATCGGTCAGGTCGAGCGGGGCGATCGTCGCGCTGCCGCCGGCCTCGAAGATCGCATCCTCGACGCTTTCCAGGTCCTTGGCTGTGCGCGCGGTGAGGATGACATGCGCACCGCGGGCAGCGAGCGCCTTGGCGGTCGCAGCACCGATGCCGCGGCTCGCGCCGGTGACCAGGGCAAGCTGCCCCTGCAGGTTCTTCTCGGTCATGGTCGTGAAATCCCTCAGCCGGCGACCCGTTCGGCCAGCAGGGTCAGCTGGTTGGGCTGGTCGCGCTCGGCCAGATCGGTGAGCGTGGTGGGATAGTCGCCGGTGAAGCACGCATCGCAATAGCGCGGGCGATCATCGTTGCGGCTGGCTTCGCCGAGCGCGCGGTACAGGCCGTCGATCGAGAGGAAGGACAGCGAATCCGCCTGGATGAACTGGCGCATCTCCTCGATCGATTTCTGCGCGGCGAGCAGCTTCGAGCGCTCGGGCGTATCGACGCCATAATAGCAGCTGTGCATCGTCGGCGGGCTGGCGATGCGCATGTGCACCTCAGCCGCGCCGGCGTCGCGCATCATCTGCACGATCTTGAGCGAGGTGGTACCGCGCACGATCGAATCGTCGATCAGCACAAGCCGCTTGCCCGCGATCAGCGGCTTGTTGGCATTGTGCTTGAGCTTCACGCCGAGATGGCGGACGCCGTCGCCCGGCTGGATGAAAGTGCGGCCGACATAATGCGAGCGGATGATGCCGAGCTCGAACGGAAGGCCCGATTGCTGGGCATAGCCGATCGCCGCAGGCGTGCCACTGTCGGGCACGGGGACGACCAGGTCCGCCTCGACCGGGTTTTCCATCGCCAGCTGCGCGCCGATTGCCTTGCGCACCGAATAGACCGACGATCCGTCGACGATCGAATCGGGGCGCGAGAAATAGACATGCTCGAAGATGCAGGGGCGCTGCGCCTTGTCGGCAAAGGGGCGGTGCGAGCGGATCTCGCCGCCGCTGACCACGATCAGCTCGCCCGGATCGACCGAGCGGACGAATTCGGCGCCGACGATGTCGAGCGCGACGGTTTCCGACGCGAAGATCACGGTATCGCCGATGCGGCCCATGACCAGCGGGCGGATGCCGAGCGGATCGCGACAGGCGATCATGCCGCTGTCGGTCAGGCAGATAAGGGAGTAGGCGCCTTCGACCTGCTTCAGCGCATCGATGAACTTGTCGAGCAGCGTCCGGTAGCGCGAGGTTGCGACCAGATGGATGATCGTCTCGGTGTCCGAGGTCGACTGGAAGATCGATCCGGTGCGCACCAGATCGTGGCGCAGCTTCATCGCGTTGGAGATATTGCCATTGTGCGCGATCGCAAAGCCGCCCGACGACAGTTCGGCATAAAGCGGCTGCACATTGCGCAGCGCAGTCTCGCCGGTGGTGGCGTAGCGGACATGGCCGATCGCCCAATCGCCTTTCAGCGCGCGCATCGTCTCTTCGCTGTCGAAATTGCCCGCCACATGGCCCAGCGCCTTGTGGTTGTGGAAATGGCAACCGTCGAAACTGCTGATACCGGCGGCCTCCTGGCCGCGGTGCTGCAGCGCGTGCAGGCCCAGCGCTACCATGGCAGCAGCATCGACTGCTCCGGCTACGCCAAAAACGCCGCACTCTTCGCGCAGCTTGTCGTCGTCAAAAGGATGTGTGGTGATCATGTTGCGCGCCCGATTCGGTTGCAGCCGGGTGGTTCGGCACCCCTATAGGCGCGCATATGGGGTTTGTCTTGCATTTGTCACAGGAGAATTCGCAGGTCATTTTTCGTTAACCGTGTTGCACCCCGCGCTGGCTGCGATTAACCGGGCGATATGGCCGATATCCGCGAAACCGGGCTGGACCTGGACCCCAAATTCGATGCCGCAGGGCTGATCACCGCGTGCGTCACTGACGCGGCGAGCGGAGCGCTGCTGATGGTCGCGCATATGAACGAAGAGGCGCTGCGGCTGACGACGCAGACCGGCGAGGTCCATTTCTGGTCGCGCTCGCGCGCGAGCCTTTGGAAGAAGGGCGAAAGTTCGGGCAATGTACTCAAGCTCGTCGAGCTGCGCATCGACTGCGATCAGGACGCGGTCTGGGTGATCGCCTCGCCTGCGGGACCCACCTGCCATACCGGCGCGCCGTCGTGCTTCTATCGCCGGGTCGCGGCGGACGGTTCGCTGGAGCGGATCGCCTGATGCGCAGCGCGCTGCTCGCCTGCCTGCTGCTGGCCGGGTGCAGCGTTTCGCAGGCAGGGGGCGATGATGATGCGCTGACCCCGCTGGACGCCGCCGCAATCGATGCGGGCGTGATTGCCGATCCCCAGGCGATCGATCTGGCCGGTGCTTTCGCAGATCCCGGCGCGACCGGTGCGGACAGCTTCTGTGCGCGCGGCGATCGGACCAGGGGCTACAAGGTCGGGGTGCTGGTCACGTTCGGCGCGTCGAGCCAGTGCGAGGGCACAGGTAGTGCGCAGCTGGCAGGAGAGGCGGCCGAACTCAGCCTGTCGCGAAACGGCAGGGGCGATGCCATCGCGGGTTGCCGCTTTTCGGCACAGTTCGACGGCAATGCCCTGGTGGTGCCCGGCAGCGTGCCGGCCGCCTGCGCGGCTCTGTGCAGCGACCGGGCGAGTCTGGCCGGAGCATCTTTCGCGCTGGTCGAGCCGGGCAATGCGGCGGCAGGCGGCGCGGCCGGGCGATCGGTGAAGAGGCTCTGCGCCGGCTGAAATTTACTTGACGTTTACGTCAAGGTAATGTAGCGCCGCTTCCATGCACGACCGTTCGACCCTTGGCCGCATCGACACTCCCGATCTGCAGAACCGGGACAGCTATACCATCTCCGATCTGTCGGACGAATTCGGCGTTACTGCACGCGCGCTGCGCTTCTATGAGGACGAAGGCCTGATCGCGCCCGAGCGGCGTGGCCTGACCCGCGTCTATTCGAAGCGCGACCGCGCGCGGCTCGCCTGGATCATGCGCGCCAAGAACGTGGGTTTCAGCCTGGGCGAAATCCGCGAGATGATCGATCTGTACGATATCGGCGACGGACGGCGCGAACAGCGCCGCGTGACGCTCCAGCGCTGCAAGGAACGCATAGCCTTGATGCGCAAGCAGAAGAAGGACCTCGAAAGCGCGATCCAGGAGCTTTCGCAGTTCGTGAAGATGGTCGAGCAAGTGGATCGTGCCGACCAGGGCTGAGGCCCGCGTTTCGATCCGGGCGGTTGCCGGTCACGGACCACGCCCCTTTCTCAGGCTCTCCCCGGCCTGACATCTGACCCATATGTTTTGAGAGGACCCGCAAGATGCCCAAATATACCGCACCGGTGCGCGATACCCAGTTCATCCTGAACGAGGTGCTGGGAATCGAGAAATATTCCAACCTGCCCGGCTTCGACAATGCCGCGCCCGACGTACTGTCCGCCGTGCTCGAGGAAGCCGGCAAGTTCGTGGAGGAGGTGCTGTTCCCGCTGAACCAGATCGGCGACCAGCAGGGCTGCACCCGTCATCCCGATGGCACCGTGACCACGCCCGACGGTTTCAAGGAAGCCTATCAGCAATATTGCGAGGCGGGCTGGGGCACGCTGTCCGCGCCGGAAGAGTTCGGTGGGCAGGGCATGCCGCATGTCGTCGGCATCGCGTTCGAGGAATTCATGTCGTCGAGCAACATGGCCTTCGCCATGTATCCGGGCCTGACCCATGGCGCGGTCTCGGCGATCCTCGCCAAGGGCAGCCAGGAGCAGAAGGAAAAATACTGCCCCAACATGATCAGCGGCAAGTGGGGCGGCACGATGAACCTGACCGAACCGCATTGCGGCACGGACCTGGGCCTCATCCGCACCAAGGCGGTTCCGCAGCCCGGCGGCACCTATGCGATCACCGGCACCAAGATCTTCATCTCGTCGGGCGAGCATGACCTGACCGAGAACATCATCCATCTGGTGCTCGCCAAGACCCCCGACGCGCCCGACAGCGTCAAGGGCATCTCGCTGTTCATCGTGCCGAAGTTCCTCGTCAACGACGACGGCTCGCTGGGCGAGCGCAACGCGGTGTCGTGCGGCTCGATCGAGCACAAGATGGGCATTCACGGCAACTCGACCTGCGTGATGAACTATGACGGCGCGACCGGCTATCTGGTGGGCGAGGAGAACAAGGGCCTCGCCGCGATGTTCATCATGATGAACGCGGCGCGTCTCGGCGTCGGCGGTCAGGGCCTGTCGATGGGCGAAGTGTCGTACCAGAACGCGGTGCAGTACGCTGGCGACCGTCGCCAGGGCCGCGCGCTGACCGGTGCGCAGGACGCGAACGAAAAGGCCGACACGCTGTTCGTCCATCCCGATGTCCGCCGCATGTTGATGGAAGCCAAGGCGATCAACGAAGGCCTGCGCGCGCTGATCCTGTGGGGCGGCCTGCAGGTCGACCTGACGCACAAGGCGCAGACCGAGGAAGAGCGGGTCGCAGCCGACGACCTGATCAGCCTGCTGACCCCGGTGATCAAGGGCTATGGCACCGACAAGGGCTATGAGATCGCCACCAACATGCAGCAGATCTATGGCGGCCATGGCTATATCGCCGAATGGGGCATGGAACAATATGTGCGCGATGCGCGCATCGCCATGATCTATGAAGGCACCAACGGCGTGCAGGCGATGGACCTGGTCGGCCGCAAGCTGGCGCAGAATGGCGGCCGCGCGGTGCAGACCTTCTTCGGCATCATCGACAGCGAATGCGCCGATGCCAAGGCGGACGAGCGCCTCACGGATTTCGCCACGCGTCTGGAAAAGGCAGCGGGCGAGCTCAAGGCGGCCACGATGTGGTTCATGCAGAACGGCATGATGAACCCCAACCATGTCGGTGCGGGCGCGCACAGCTACATGCACATCATGGGCATTGTCGCGCTGGGCCTGATGTGGCTGCGCATGATGCGCGCCTCGATCGCGGCGCTGGAAGCCGGCAGCGGCAACGCCGTGTTCTACGAAACCAAGCTCAAGACCGCGCGCTATTTCGCCGAGCGGATCATGCCCGATGCAGGGGCCCTGCGCCGCAAGATCGAGGCCGGATCGGATGCCATCATGGCACTGGAGCCGGAGCTGTTTGCTGCAGCCTGATCGCTTTCGACATTCGATGTGACACTATTGGGGGCGCTACTCCTTGCGGGTGGCGCCCCTTTTCATGTCGAATTGCGACGAGTCGAAGTCGATTTTCATCGCTGAATCGGAGCGACTTGGCGCGCCTCAAGTAGTGATCGTGCGATAGTGCGAAGAACCTGTGCGGCAACTTGCCGGAACCTGCCCGAAGTCGTGGAATCGGCGCCATCCCGACCGGAACAGCAGTGCTTTCCCCTCGTTGATGGGTCGGAGCAAGCAAGACCTCTCCACCTGAATGCCCGCCGAGAGCATTACGCAACGAGGAGTAAAACCCATGAAGAACTCGATTATCGGAACCCTGATCGCTGCCGGTGCGCTGGCCGCAACCCCCGCCCTGGCGCAGGACGCCATGCAGGAAACTCCCGCCAGCCCGACCACCGAAGCGCCTGCTTCGGAAACCCCGGCACCCGGCGCTGACGCCCCGGCAACCGCCGATCAGGCACCGCCCGCCACTCTGGACTCGAACGGCGACGGCACCATGGATGCCTGGGACCGCAACAATGACGGCAAGGCCGATGCCTGGGATACGGATGGCGACGGCAAGCCCGATAAGGCTGATCCGATGGAAGCCGCCGAATAATACAGAATAACTATAGCCCTAAAGGGTCGCAGAGGAAGGCCGGGAGAGTGATCTCCCGGCCATTTTTCTTGTCTGCAATGTTTTGCAGGTAATCCGCAGTTGCTGGCGGCCATGTAAACAGCAACGGCCGAGCGGAAGTGTCAATCTCGATTGACATGTGGATCGTTAAAACCTGCTTACCACCATTCTTGAGCTTTTTTCTTGGGCTTCAACACCTAATTAACTTCGACGTTCTAAATGCCAGCCTCAGCGTTGTTTACCTTTTTTGGGAGAAAAGGAAATGCAGTCGGGCTTGCAGGAGAGGCTTGCGTTTTACGAACTGGACCGCGCAGACAATTCCACCTTCCGCAGGGTGAAGAAGTCGCTCGGTCGACATGTCAATCGCGCCCTCGAGAAATTCTACCGGAAGGTCGGGGGCATTCCGGAACTCAAGGGCTTTTTCAGCGACAGCTCGCGGCTGCAATATGCCAAGAATGCGCAGCACAGCCATTGGATGAAGATCTTCGGCGATGGCTTGACCGACGATTACATGAAGCGCGCCGTTGGCGTGGGCCAGGTGCACGCACGCATCGGGCTGGAGCCGAAATGGTATGTTGGTGGCTATGCGCTGATCCTGGAAGAGATGATCCACGGCATGATCTCGCCGGGGCTGCTGCGCTTCGTGCCGGGCCGCCGCAAGCTTGCCAAGGATGTCGCGGCGCTGGTCAAGGTATCGCTGCTCGATATCGATGTTGCGCTGTCGACCTATTTCGTCGATGCCGAGGAAAAGGTGCGCGGGGTGGTGCTTGGCCAGATGGGCAGCGCATTGAAGCGTATGGCCGAAGGCGATCTGACCACGCAGATGTCGGGGCTGCCTGCCGAATATGCGCAGGTCGAGCAGGACTTCAACGCCGCCACTGCGGCTCTGCGCGAGACGCTGCTCGCGGTGAGCTCGAGCGTCAGCGTCATCTCTTCGGGCAGCGGCGAAATCCGCACGGGTGCCGATGACCTCGCCTCGCGGACCGAAGAACAGGCCGCGTCGCTTGAGGAAACCGCCGCCGCCATGCGCGCCGCCACTGAAATGGTGCAGGAAACGACGCGCAGCGCGGTCGCGGTCAATGCCGAGATGGCCAAGATGCAGGCCGAAGCCACCGAAGGCGGCGTCATCGTCGGCAAGGCGGTCGGTGCGATGGATTCGATCGAGAAATCCTCGAGCGAGATCGGCAAGATCATCACCGTGATCGATGGCATCGCCTTCCAGACCAACCTGCTGGCCCTGAATGCCGGGGTCGAGGCGGCGCGCGCGGGCGATGCCGGCAAGGGCTTTGCCGTCGTCGCGCACGAGGTGCGGGCGCTGGCGCAGCGCTGCGCCGACGCCGCACAGGAAATCAAGACGCTGATCAGCAACAGCACCGAGCATGTCGACAATGGCGTGAAGCTGGTCGGTGAGACCGGCACGATGCTGACCCGCATCGTCGAGCGGGTCGGCGAGGTCAGCCAGGTGATCACCCGCATCGCTGCATCGGCGGAAAGCCAGTCGGCCAGCATGATTCAGGTCAACTCCGCCGTGGGCGACATGGACAAGATGACCCAGCAGAACGCTGCAATGGTCGAGGAAACCGCTGCTTCGGCGCGCAGTCTTGCCAGCGAGGCGCAGGATCTGGCCGAGAAGGTAGGCCGGTTCCAGCTTGGCCAGCAGAACGCCATGCCGGTGGCGCGGTCTGCCTTTCGTCCGGCACCCAAACGGCCGGCACGCGTGCCGATGGTCAGCGGCAATCTGGCGCTGAAGGCCGATGAGGAAGACTGGTCGGAATTCTGATCCTGCAAGGCACCGCCGGGGCCGATTGCACCGGCGGTGACACTATATCATTGCCCGACGGGTTAACCGTCGCTTATCCTCTCGCTGCCATATCAGGGGCCAGGCCTCCGGGAGAGTGAAATATGCTGCATGTCGATCATCGCAACCTGCGCGCCGGGGCAGTCGCGCTGGGAGCGATCGAATGTGCAGTGGTTTCCGGCGTCTCGCCCGTCGTCGACATGCTGGCCGCCATTGGCCCTGCCAGCCATGGTTTCCTGCGCGAAGGCTGGTTCTGCCGGGGCGAGCCCGAGGCGATTTCGACCCTGGTCGCACGCCGCGGCGATGGCAGCCCCATCCTCGCACTGCCGATGCGCCAGCTGGGGCCGCCGGGCCTGCGCGCACGCTCGCTCGCGGGAAGCTATTGGCCATTTCGAAGCGCCGCCATCGATCCGAGCACCGGCGTGGGCGACATGCGTGCCGTGCTCGAACATCCCGCCGCGCAGGAGATCATCGGGCCGCTGCTGCGCGTCGGGCCCATCTACCACGACGACCGGCTCGCCCAGCTGATGATCGCGGCGGCCGATGCGATCGGGTGGCACGTGCTGATCCGCGACATGGGGCAGAGCTTCGTGCAGGATTTTGCCGAGCCGGGATCGCCCGATGCCTGGCCCAGCAAGTCGCGGCGCAAGAAGGTGCGGCGATTGACCGTGCGGCTCGAGGAGCAGGGCCCGGTAACCGTGCGGATCGTTCGCGGGACCGAATGGTCGCGCCAAGTGTTCCAGGATCTGGCGCGGATCGAGGAAAACAGCTGGGTGGGCACGCGCACCGACCGCAGCGGCGCCAAGTTCCTGAATCCGCACATGATGGCGCACTGGCAGCGCGCGGTGGTCGATCCCGATCTCGCCGAGATGCTGACCGCCAGCCTGCTTTATGTCGCCGATCGCCCGATCGCCTTTTCGCTCGACCTGGTCTGCGGGGCGATCGCCTATGGCATCGCGAGCAGCTATGACGCGGCCTTTGCCGATGCTTCTCCCGGCCAGATCGTCACACTGCATGCGGTCGACGCCATGCTCGCGCGCGGCGTTCGCCAGGTGGACTGGGGTGCGGGCGACAGCGGTTACAAGCAGGAAATCGGCGCAAGGCCGGGATCGCGCATCCAGGACATTCTGGTGGTCCGCAGCGCATCGATCGCTGCCGTACTGCGCCCGCGCTGGGAAGAATCGGTCGGCTCGGGAACCCTGGCGCTGGCGGCCGGACTGGCCGATGCGGTGCGGGTTTCTGCCATCCCCACGAGCCTCACCCTGCGGCGGTTGCTGATGTCGGGCCTGGCCCTGTCCGCCGCCGCATCGCTGCTCGCGGAGTGACAGGGCCGGCGCTCGATCAGGCAGCCAGATCACGCTCCATCATGGTCTGGCCCTGGCCGTCCACCCGCTCCCATTGCAGGTTGCCGGTATAGCGCCAAGCCAGCTCGCCGGCGGCGTTGAGCGCGAACAGATGCAACCAGCGATTGTCGAACAGCGCGCGCACGCCTTCATGCCGTTCGAGGATCGCGGTCATCGCCTCGACCGGTGCCTCGATGCACACCGAAAGCCGCAGCGGTTCGTGCACCAGATCGCTGCCGTCGTGCACCGATTGCCAGGGCAAGCCTGCACGCAGCGTGCCGCCATTGCCCTCGACCACGCCGATGCCGCCGGTGACATTGTGGATCAGCTTGTTGCCGCCGCCAAAGACGTGCGGCGCGACCGATGATCCATAATATTGCAGGCTGATCCAGCTGGCGACCACGACCGGCGCGGTCATGATCAGTTCGAGCACGCCAAAGCCTTCGTCCTGCTGCCACTGATAGTCATGCAGGAAGGCGCGACCTTCCAGGCTCTTGCCGCTGGTACGGCTGCGCGGTGCCGCGATAAAGGCCTTGCACCCGGCGAGCGCCCATTCGGGGCGGATCTCCGCCCAGTCGCGGCTGCGCTTGGCGACGTCGGCCGCTCCATCGGCGCGGGGCAGGCGCAGCGCCCGTTCGCCGCGTGCGACAAGGCCGGCGCTCGCCAGCAAACCCCTGGCCTGGTCTATCGCGTTCGCATGGGCAGGCGAGGGGTGATCGCCGTCATAGATCAGCACATTGTCGGTGGTGGTGTCGTGCAAGCCTGCAAGGAACAATGTGGTCGACGGAACGATGATGCCATTGCTCGCCAGGCCGCCACGCACCGCCGGTTCATTGAGTAGGCTGGCCAGCAGCCGCGCATTGACCTCGCCCGAATAGCCGCCGCACGCACCGCAATGCAGCCCGCTGGCGTGGGGATTGTTGACCACGTTCGCGCCATGACCGACGAGCAGCACCAGCGGTGCGAAATCCTGTGTCAGGGACATTGCGCGCAGCACCGCAGTGGCCGCGTCGATCTTGTCGGCCAGGCTCAGCGCCGGGTCGGGGCGCGGCATCGGATCGTTGGGCAGACTTGTCTTTTTCAGGGCGAAACTGTCGCGCATCAGCTTGCCCAGATAGACCGGGCCCGCCGCCTCGACAAAGGCGAAGCTCGATACGGCCGCCAGTTTGAACCGGCCCCAGGCGCGCTTGGCACGCGACCGGTAGCGGGCGGCGCGGTCGACGTCCTCCAGTTCGGCCCCGCCCGAGCTGGTGGTCAGCTTCGGGTTGAGCAGCACCGGCAGCCGGTGCTCATGGACGTCCGAGGCAAAGCGACGATGCGACGCGCCGAGCCCGAAAAAGCCGGCAAAGCCGAGCGTCTGGATCGACGGGTCGAGCGCTTCGAGTGCGCGGCGAAAGACCTCGGAGCGCACGTCGATGCAGAAGGCAGCCTGCAATGCGGGCGGCACTGCGGCGCTGCTTGCCGGAGCTGCGGCGAGCGTCTCCCCGATCGCCCGCTGGCCTGCCCGTTCGGCGGCTTCCTGCAGGATGGCGTCGATGATCTGATCGGCATCGGGCGCAACCGGAGCGGAATGCGCGGCCACCACATCCTGCCAGGCTTCGTGGATCGGGCTGCGATACTGCGCCAGCAGCGCATCTTCCCACATCAGGCGGATGCACAGCAGATCGGTGAGCGTGCTGTCCTGCTGACCGGCCAGCTCGGCCTGCCACAGCCGGTAGCGGCCGACCTGGGCCCAGCCGCCCAGTGTCATCAGCAGCGCGTGAAAATAGGTGGGCATCGCCGCGTCAGGCAGACCCAGCCGGGCGGTGCTGGCGGCGAGCGCATCGGCTGCGCTGTCGGGCGCATCGGCGACGAACCGGGCAAAGCCCTTGAGGCCGGCGATCTCGGGGGTCAGATCGTGGGTGGCGACATCCTGCCAGGCGCGAAAGGCGGATTTGCCCTGCGGTGCGGCCCACAAGGCCTGGCCCTCATCGCTCCATCCAGCGATCCAGTGGCCCAAGCGCTCGGCGATGATCGCAGGCCAGTCGATGCCCGAGACGCGTGCGGCGAGATCGGCGATCGTGGGCAGCGGGTCCTTGCGGACATGCGGGCGCTGCGCGGCGAGCTTGAGCTCGGCGACGCTCGCGGGGCACGGCGATGCGGTGCAGGCGGCGAGCGCGGCGGCCAGATCGCCATCGGTGATCGATCCATTGCCGATCCGCTCGCGATACCAGCTACGCGCCATCGTGGCCGGCGCATCGCTCACCCGTGCGAGCAGCGCTGCGGTGGTAGCGAGGTCGAGCCCGGCCTGGCCGAGATAGGGGTTCACGGCCACGCTCGAGGCGAGCGGCCAGACCGGCGGAATGGCGCGCGCGGCAGCGTCGGCGATCGGCGCGATGTCTGCGGCGGTCGGTTTGGGCTTGGTCAGGCTGTCCTTCGTCATGGCAAACTCCTTGGAAAATCGTATCTTGTGGTCAACGCGACCGCTTCAGGGTCCAGCCGCCGAGCATGCGGTCGAACAGCGCGTTGGCGTAAAGGCCGTTGGAAAGGTGGACCCTGAGGCCCGCCGCCGCCGGGTGATAGGCCCAGAGCGGGAACATCGACTGGGCGATGGCAACCAGCCCGAAGCTGACCACCGCCAGGATCATCAGCACCCATTCGAGCGGTCCGGGGGCGGGCGTTGCGGGCAGGGGGCCAAGCAGAAGCGCATCGGCAACGTGGTGCAGCGCGAAATAGCCGAGCGAGGCTGCGAGCGAATATACGACCATCCGGCGCATCAGAGGGACGGGAGCGGCGCCAGCGAGACCCTGGGCCAGCAGATAGGCGATGCCGAAGATCAGGATGGCACCCAGCGCGATCGACTGGGGCGAGGTATCCTGAAAGCGGAAGGCAAAGCCGATGGCGACATAGATGGCGAGCGCGGCGAGGAACGCGCCGGTCACCGCCTTGGCACCCGGAATGGCAACGGGACCCGGCCGCCGCAGCGCCGCGATCCGCTCGACCGCGCCACCCGAGGCAAGGAAGCTGTGCGCCTTGTAGAGCGAGTGCGCGATGATGTGCAGCATCGCCAGCGGGAACAGCGCCAGGCCGCACTGCATGATCATGAAGCCCATCTGCGCGACGGTGGACCAGGCGAGCGAGGTCTTGACCGCAGGCTGGGTGAGCATCACCAGCCCGCCGAACACCGCAGTGAAGCCGCCGATCATCACCAATCCCGCCATGATCGCGGGCGACAGCAGCAGGACATCGGCAAAGCGGATGAGCAGGAAGCCGCCCGCGTTGATGACGCCTGCATGCAGCAGCGCCGAGACCGGGGTCGGTGCTTCCATCACCTCGGTCAACCAGCCGTGCAGCGGGAACTGCGCCGACTTGATGACGGCGGCGAGCGCCAGGCCGAACACCGCAAAGCGGATCGTGGTGCCGCTTTCACCGCCGCGTGCGCTATCGAGGATGGCGGCGATATCGCCAGTACCATAGATCCAGAACAGCAGCGCCGCCGATCCGAGCAGCGCGACATCGGCGATGCGTGCCGTGATATATTTCTTGCGCGCGGCGCGGCGTGCAGCAGCGCGATCGGGATAGAAGAGCAGCAGCTTGTGCAGGCACAGGCTGGTGGCGATCCAGAACAGCACCAGTTGCAAGAGATTGCCCGACAGCGCGAACAGCAGCACGCTGGCCAGTGTGAAGCTCAGCGAGGCCTTGAAATGCGCGCGGCGCGGTTCGTCGCCCAGATAGGTGCGCGAATAGCGCAGCACGACCCAGCCGACAAAACTGACCAGGATCGTCACCGGCAGGCTGACGGCGTCGAGCCGGACGGAAAGCCCCAGATGCTGCCAGACCAGCAGTTCGGAGGTGACCGGTCCTGCGGTGATCAGCTGCACCAGCGCCGCGATGGCGAGGCCAAGACAGGCGAGCAGGGCGGCTTCCAGCGCTCGTCCCGTCAGGCGGGCATGGCGGTCGCCTGCGAACAGGGCGATACCACCCAATCCGGTGAATGCGGCGATCCCGATTGTCAGGGCAAGGGCGATATCCATCGTCTTTCCGTCTCCGTATGGCCCCGGTAAGGGCGCGCGTGTCGCAAACGGATACGGACGAACGATCGATACGGAAAATTCAATGAAATAAAGATTTGGTTCTGAAATTCCGAACTAGGCGATTTTGGCGATCTCCAGCAGCTGATCGACCAGGGGGTGCGGAAAGCGCCGTGACTGGGTCATCGCGTAGAAGGATTCGGTCAGGCCGGGGATCGGCATGATGTCGTGCAGGCTGCCGATATTGAGCTCGTCGCGCACCACGATCGGCGGCACCACGCCCACCCCGGTTCCGGCTCGCAGCAACAGGCGCAGCATTGCCATGTCATCGGCCTCGGCGATGATATTGGGCAGGATGCCGAGGCGATCGACCAGCAGGTCGAAATCGGCGCGAACCCCGGAATCCGTAGCGGGAACCACCAGTCGCATGGTCATCAGCAACTCGCGCAGCGGGGTGCGGGAGACATCGACCTTTTGCGGGCCGATCAGGCTCACCGGAATCTGGTCGACCAGGTGCGCGACCCAGTTTGTGCCACTGTCGCGAAAGGGCAGGCGGTTGGTCAGCAGCACGTCGAGCTCGTGCGCCTCGAGCGCCTTGACCAGGTCGCGCAGCGAGCCCGAACGGATCACCATGTGCACGTCGTCGCGGCCGACCATGGGCGCCAGGAAGCGCATCTGGAAATTGCGCGACAGGGTCGAGAGCGCCCCGACACGCAGATGCCTTCGGCTGCTGCCGCTGCCGCCGGCAAAGGTCGCCATCATCTCGTTCGCGGTCTCGAACATGCTGTCGGCATAGTTCAGCGCGACGCGCCCCGCTTCGGTCAGTTCGAGCCGCCGTCCGCGACGCTCAAACAGTTGATGGCCAATGTTTTCTTCCAGCAGCTTGATCTGGGTCGACAGCGCGGATTGCGAGACGTTGAGCCGCCGCGCGGCGTTGGTGAGATTGCCGTCATGCGCCACCGCATGGAAATAGCGCAGATGCTTGAAATTGAGGTGCATCGCAGTCCACTCCGCCAGGCAGTTCGCATTAATCGAACGATTGGACGTTTTTATTGAATTTCCGCGATGTGCGCAATGCGTTTAGTCAGCAGTCCAAGCCCAGACGCTCGCAAAGGCCCTTTCGATGGAAACACTGCCCGAACAGCCTAACCTTCCCCTTCGCTCGCTTGCGGTCGCACAAGCGGGCGTTGCCCCTGACCGGATCCCCGCAGTTCAATCCGGTCAGGGGCTTTCCACCGGCCCGCGTCCTGCGCTCAGCCTGGTCGACGGATCGCAACTGCTGCTGGCGGAGCAGGCCGAGCCGGTGCCGCAGGACTGGCGCGATGCGCTGGCGCGGCTCGCTGCATGGCTCGAACTCGATGTGCAGCATGTCTCGGCGCGGCCGGTCGGTGCGCTTCGCCAGGTTGCCGCATGGGCCGCGCCGCACCGGGCCGCAAAGGCCGCGCTCCAGTTTCACCCCTGGCAGAACGTGTCGCCTGTCGCCTTTCAGGCGGGGGGCCATGCCATGCTGCCGCGGGTCGATTGGGTTGCAAGCTATCTGCAGGATCAGGGCACCGGCAAGCCGCTCAAGGCGAGCACGCTCGATGTGATGCTGATGTCGCCCCACCCGGCCGCCTGTGCTCTCGATGCCGATTGCGATGCTCCCATGCCGCGCGCGGAAACCCTGCAGGCGATGCTCCAGGCTGCGCTTGCCGAGGGGCGCCAGCGGATCGGCATCGTCGTCGATGCCCAGCGCCGCAACGCACTGGTGCGCCAGCTGCTGGTCTCGGGACGCGTCGCGACGCGCGACCAGCAGGAAATCGAGATTCTGCCGATCGAGGATGCGCTGTGCCATCTTGTCCGCCATGCCGGGCGCTGGGATGCGATCATCGTGCTGCCCGAACTGCGCAGCCTGGTGTTTGCGATGCTCGCCGAACTCAGCGGCATCTGGACCCCCTGGCCGATGCTGTGGCATCGGCGCGGGGTCAGCATGATCACCGGCGAGGTGCTCGACGAGGCGGATGGCACGCTGCCGCTCAACGCGCCCTTGCTGGTGCAGGCACTCGCGCTGGCTGCGCACCATGCTGGCCTTGGCCATGCCGCTCAGCGGCTGATGCAGGGCGCCGTGCGGCTGTGGGATTGCGGCATCATCACCCCCGGCCGGGGTTCCGTCGCGCCGTATGTCACCGAGGTGACCGACGGCGAATTCATTCACCAGCTCTGTCGCGGCGGCGAGCAGCGTTCGCGCGCCCGCTCGTCGTGGCGCGCCATTCCTGCGGCAGCACTGGCCCCGTCGCCGCGCCAGCCGCGTCCTTCCCTTCGGCTCGTTGCCGCCAATGGAGACCAATAAGATGCCCAGCCGCAAGATCGTTGCCCATGAACTCGCCACCGTGCTGCGCCAGATTTCTCACCCGGACCGCATCCGCCTGATCCAGAAGCTGCGGATCGGCGACCAGACGGTGAACGAGATGGCCGCCGCGCTCGACATTACCCCGACGCGGCTGTCGCAGCATCTCGCCGTGCTGCGCGCGCTGGGGCTGGTAGAGATCGAGAGCTTCGCGCAGAGCCGGGTCTATCGCCTGACCCAGCCACAGCTTGCCTTGTGGCTGATCGACGGAATCGACTTCATCGCGCACCGCATCGGCAAGGTAAGCGAGAGCGACGTGCAGCGCGCCAAGCAGCTGTGGGAAGAAGATTCGCTCGAACCGGTGGACACGGCAAAGGCGGCCTGAACCTGATCGCTTGCGCTAAGAAGGTGCGGCGTTAAGACGGGTCCATGCTGAAACATATCCTGTTCGCCGCCGCCGCCATCGGCGCGCTCGCCGCTCCCGTCCATGCCCAGACCAAGATGACCGTCGATGCCGATCGGCTGGTCGAAACGGTCCGCACGCTCGCATCGGACACGTTCGAGGGGCGCGCCCCCGGCACGCGCGGCGAGGAGCGGACGCTCGGCTATCTGATCGCGCGCCTCGAGGCGCTGGGGCTGGAACCGGCCGGCCCTGACGGCCAGTGGCTGCAAAAGGTGCCGCTGCTGCACACCAAGCTGCAGGCGCCCCGCACCCTCGACTTTGCAACGCCCGGCGGCACGGTTGCGCCGAAGCTGGCCGAGGACATCTATCTCTCGACCATCCGCCCCGAAGACGCCGCGCGCGTCGCCAACGCACCGCTGGTGTTCGTCGGCTATGGCGTGAAGGCGCCCGAGCGCGGCTGGGACGATTTCAAGGGCGCGGACCTCAAGGGCAAGGTCGCGGTGTTCCTGATCAACGATCCCGATTTCATCGCCAAGCCCGGCGAACCAGCGGCGGGCAAGTTCGGCGACCGGACGATGACCTATTATGGCCGCTGGACCTACAAGTTCGAGGAAGCTGCACGCCAGGGCGCGGTCGCCGCGCTGATCGTCCATAATGCGGCGGGCGTCGGCTATGGCTGGAACGTCGTCATCAGCCCCGGCGGCGAGAATTATGACATCGTTCGCGCGCCCGATGCGCTTACCAGCGTGCGATTGCAGGGCTGGCTCTCGGCGGACATGTCGGCGCGGCTGTTCGCGGCGGCGGGGCT
>NZ_LSIS01000247.1:0-3842 GCF_001556365.1 Blastomonas sp. CCH1-A6
GGCGGCACTGGGCAAGCGGGCGTAGCGATAGAGGGCAGCGGCTCGGGCGTCATCGCCATCGCTGGGTCCGGCGCTGGCGTGGTGCTCGTCCCCAAGCC
The DNA here is from genome assembly GCF_001556365.1 of Blastomonas sp. CCH1-A6. Lineage (NCBI taxonomy): Bacteria > Pseudomonadati > Pseudomonadota > Alphaproteobacteria > Sphingomonadales > Blastomonadaceae > Blastomonas > Blastomonas sp. CCH1-A6. Next base: position 99 of record NZ_LSIS01000247.1, read on the forward strand.
CGCGAGCGCGGCGCGCAATGTCCGTAACGAGCGCGAGCCGCGCGAGGCAGGGTCCGTAACCGTGGCGCGCGAGGTCGCTGGTCAGCCGGGGGATAGGGTCGCATCTATTGACCGCACCGCGCGCGCCACAACCACAACCCGGCAAAGGAGGGCCGCCTAATGGCCGCACAATGGCCCGCGAAAGACCCCGACGAGGTTCTCGATTACAGCTGGACGATCCCGACCGAGGCAGATGACCCGGTTACGGCCGCGACGCTGACGCTCGTCTCGGGCACGGTCGCTATCGTCAGCCAGACCGCGACCGATACAGGACTCACCGCGTTCCTCTCGGGCGGCGCCGCTGGCGAGACGGCTATCCTTGCCGGGACCGCCACGACCGAGGGCGGGCGCACGTTCGAGGAGACCTTCTATCTCACCATCACCGCCAGCGCGAACGCGAATGTCGCTGCGCTGCGCATGCGCTACCCGGCGTTCGCCGCCGTGCCGTCTGCCACGATCGATTACTGGCTGACCGATGCGGGGCGTTTCGTCGATGCGAGCTGGTCGGACGCGGACTATGCCCCTGCCCTGATCGCGGCAGCCGCGCACCACATGGCGATGAACGGGCTGGGCGGCGAGGCGGCGCTGCCGCAGGGCGTGACCAGCTTCAAGTCCGGCACCTTTTCTGCCACCGTCGAGGCCAGCCAGGCGGCCGCAACCGGGTGGAAGGCAACGCGCTTCGGGCAGGATTACCTTGCCCTGCTGCGCCGGAACAAGGGCGGTGCCCGCGTCATCTCGGTCGGCCGCGAGGTGCCCTTCGATTATGCGTGGCGCAACCGATGAGCTACGCCAGCGCCTTCGCCAATATCGCCGCGCGCATGTCGGCGGCATCTGGCGGCGAGCCTTGGATTGATGCCATCGCGGTTTGGCCGGGCACGCCGACACTCGATTCCGGCGGCTCGATCACCACGCCGGGGGCACCGGTCAGGCTCCCGGTCAAGGTCCAGTTCGATGCGGTCACCGAGCGCATGCGCAACGCCGATGCCTATCAGGACAAGGATGTTCGCATTCTGGTGCTCGCGTCGTCGCGCGAGATCACGACCGATGCGCTCATAACCGTAGCGAGCGGTCGAGACGCGGGCGCGTGGATGATCGCGCAGGCCGATACGGACCCGGCTGGCGTTGGGTTCGAGTGCCTGGGGCGGCGGGCGTAATGCCGCTGCGAGGCTCCAAGGCGCATCTGGCGCGGTTGCGCAAGCTGACCCGCGATACCGAGCGGTTCGTCGGGCAAGCCCTGTTCGTCGGGGGCAACCGTATCCAGGTCGAGGCGCAGCTTTCGATCACGCAAGGAGCAGTATCGGGCAAGAACCACGTGCCCAGCAAGCCAGGCGAGCCGCCCAATCAGGACACCGGCGTCCTGGCCAACAACATCGAGACGGTGCAGAAAGCCCCGCTGCTGGTCGAGGTGTCGAGCAACGCGCCTTATTCCGCACCGCTTGAGTTCGGCACCAGCAAGATGGCGGCGCGTCCGTTCATGCGCCCCGCGCGCGACAAGAAGCGGCGCGAGGTCGTGGATCTGGTGCAGCGTGCCGTTTTCGAGGCCGTCCGTCGTTCACGCAGCACAGCAAAGGACTGAAATCATGACCGTAACCCTCACCCGCGACTGGACCTATCGCACCCCGCTGCTGACGGTGGATTACCCGGCTGGCGAGCACGACATGCCCGCCGAGCACGCAGACGCCGCCCGCGCGGCCAACGTCATAGAGGAGAAGCGCATTGGCAACCGGACTGGTAAGGCTGTCCCGCCGAGCGGTGCTGACGGCGCTGAAAGCTGACGCTGGCGTTACCGCGCTCGTCCCTGCCACGTCGATCCATGGGCAGGTGCCGCTAGATACCCCGACCTGGCCGTTCATCAAGATGGGTGCCATCAGCTTCGGCGCGCTCGACGCCGCTTGCGTTGCCGGGGGTGAAGGGCGGATTACCGTGCACGCTTTTGCCAAGGCAACACGCAACGGCTCCGGCGCGATCACGGCCAGCGCAGAGGACAACGCCGGGCTTATCCAGGCTGCTATCGAGGCTGCGCTGCACCGGGCGAAACTGACCCTTGCGGACGGCAATCTGACCCTGCGGCATATCAACTCGATCCTGCTGGTCGATGGTGGCGAGGCCGATGCTTTCCACGCCGTCACGGATTTTCGTGCGCGCATCATCGCATCGTGATATGACTGCCAGCGATGGCGGACGATATTGACGACGATCTGGCAGGCCGCGACATTCTTTGGACCGAGACGCTGCCCGATGAACCCGACGCGCCGGACGAGATTGCTCTTGCCCTGATCCGCCATCTCTACCGCCGTGGCCTGTTCGATCTCGACGACATCGAGGCAATCGCGGCCGACGTTCCCGACGAGCTGGCGCATGACGTTCGCTGCGCCGCATTGGAAGCCGACGCTACCCCGCATTCCGACTGGCAGGCCGATCGCGCCCGCTCCCGGTTCCGCATCGTCCGTAATGAGGACGAGACCTAGGCCATAGCATCCCGCGCAACACCATCCGCGCGGAGTTTGCTATGTCGCTGCCCAATGAGTTCGATTTTGGCCTGCTGAAGGTGGGCGACGGCGCAACGCCGGAAGTTTTCACCGCCGTTTGCGGCATCATCGATGTGGCTGTGAATGAGACGGTGGATACCACCTCTCGCCGCGTGCGCGATTGCACGACCCCGAACAAGCCGGGCGTGACCAAGATCAAGGTCAATGGCACGAGCTGGGCGATCACAGCCTCGGGCCTCACCAATGCCTCCGAGGAAACGAACCTCCGCGCGCTTCTCGGCAAGCTCAAGAATTACAGGGTTGAGGCCTATGATGACGACGGCACCGACGCTGGCGACCTGCTCGGCACGTGGTCGGGCGCGGCCGTTCTCAATGCCAAGAACATCAACATCAACCGCGACAGCGATTCCGCTATCGAACTGACGCTTGAAGGCGATGGAGCCCTAGCCTGGGCGGCGGCATGATCCATGGAAACCGCGCTCACTCTTGAGTTCGCAGACGGCACCTATGCCTTCGACCTGAAACTGCCGCAGATCATCGAACTGCAGGAAAAGTGCGGGACGGTGGGGCCGGACGGAACTCGCCAGCGCAAGGGCATCTTCTCGATCTATTCCAGCATCATGGCAGGCCGTGCGCTGGTCGCTGATGGTGTCCATATCGGTGTCCCTGACCAGGCCGAGGCGGCGGTGCAGGAGGTCTACGAGACCATCCGGCTCGCACTGATCGGCGGCGGCGAGGCGATCGTGAATGGCGAAACAGTCAGGGTCTCCCCACTCGACGCCAAGCGCCTTGTCGAGACCTATGTGCACCCGATGCCGCTGTCGGCCGCGTGGGATATGGCGGCTGCGATCCATTACGCCCGCGTGGTCGGCTATCAGCCTAAAAAAAAAGAAGTGACGCCGGAAACGGAAAGCGCGGCGGAGACCGCGACGGATTCTCAGACCCCAGCGTGATCTACGCCAACTGCGCCGCGATGCACGTAAATCCGGCGGACCTGACGTGGTGGGAATACACGGCACTGCTCGCCGGATGGAACGCCATGCACGCCGATACCAGCACCACCGGACCTAGCCCCGAGAAGATGGAAGCACTGCGCCGGTTCAGCGCCGCGCACGGCTTGGGAGCGCCCAACTGATGGCCGAGATCGATCCCGTCATCTTGCAGCTGCGCGCCGAGATGGGGCGCTACCGGGCCGAGCTCAAATCCGCGACCGCGC
>NZ_LSIS01000248.1:0-27465 GCF_001556365.1 Blastomonas sp. CCH1-A6
CTCCTGGCCGTAGCGGGTGGTGGACATGCCGGTGCGCCCCGCCTGGCGCGCGTCGACGGTGGCAGAGAAGGTGCCGGACTTGAAGCTGGTCACGCCCTGCGGGGTTGCCGCCTCGCTGCCCAGCCCGTTCATCGCCATGTGGTGCGCTGCGCAGGCGAGCAGGCCGATCGGCCGATCCGCATCGGTCCAGCTCGAATCGACGAACCGCGCCGCATCGTCCAGCCAGTAGCGGATCGTGGCAGATGGCACGCTGGCGAAGGCGGGATAGCGCGCGCGCAGGGAAGCCACCTCGGCGTCAACCGCGGTGCGCACGACCAGATAGAAGGTTTCCTCGAACGTGCGTCCGCCTTCGGTCGTGGCAGTGCCCGAGAAGATCGCCGTCTCCCCATCGGCGCCGCCGGAGAGGAACGCGGTGAGGCCGGTCGCGGTGGCGTCCTGGCTTGCAATTGTAACAGTGCCGGAAACGACGGTGAGCGCGGCGCTGGTAATCGCGTCGTCCGCGTCGAGCGGGACGGTCCAGCTATAGTCGAGTGTCTCGTCGGGGTCTTTGGACGGCCAGCTTTGCGCCATTATGCGGCCCTCCTTGGCCGGGGTGATGATGTGGCGCGCGGTGCTGCGTCGATCGAAGCGACCCGCCCCCCGGCGATCGAGCCTGCCTCACGCGCCACGGTTACGGACCCTGCAATGCGGGGCTCTGTGGTGCTACGGACAGCGCGCGCTGGGCTGGACGGCTTGGGGACGAGCGACAGGCCCGCACCATTCGCGCTCGCCTGGCCGCCTGTAAGGTCGGTTAGCGATACGTTGGTGGCAGTCGAGGTCGAGCCGGTAATCGCCGCCGTTTTGCCACCAACGTATTCGAGAGCCATCGGTTATCAGTCCTCGGTAATCGTGGTGCCGGTCGTGATGCGCGGCGTGACCCCGGTGTTGCTGATGACGATCGAGGGAGACAGCGCGCCCTTGTAAAGCACCTTGCCCGTGCCGGTGGACGCCGTGCCGATCGCAAAGTGCGTTGCGGTCTGCGGCAGGTTCGTGCTGTTGCTCGGGTTGGCGAAGTCGATGTTCGCCGCCGGGCTGACGCTGTTGCCGGTCACGGTCCAGCCACCCGAGTTGCGGTTTACACCGACGCGCGCATAGCTGGTGTAATTGCACTCGCTGGTCGTCTGATCGTCCGCCTCGCCAGGGTCTGCGGTGTGCAGGCTGACGAAAAGCTGCGTCAGGGGAGAGGTGCTGGCATTGTTCGCGATGTTGTCGATCGTGGTGGCGTTGAAGATCAGTGCCAGCAGGTCGTTCTCGAATGTGTTGCCTTTGGACATTTATCGGCCCTCCTCGGCCATGAAAAAGGCCCGCCCGGCTTCCCGAGCGGGCCCACCCCTGACGCTGTTCGGCGTCTAACGTTACTCTGCGGCTGCGGCCTTGCCCGTCCGCTTGGGCTTGGGGCCCGCGTCGACCTCCTCGAACCAGCCCATCAGCATTGCCGTGGTGTGCTCTGCCTCGCTGAGTTCGACCTCTACCTCACTGCCGGGGCCGATCGTGACCGGCCCCGTCGTGCTGTTGACGACCTTCGGGCCATCGGTGATGTTCTTGATGATCATCGCCGAGCCCTCAGATGCCGTCGAGATAACGGAAGGCAGCCGGGCGAAGCACGTCGATACCGCCAGTGCGGAAGATGCCGGGCACCTCGTAGCTGGTCGGGCCGTCCTGATAGACCGGGAGGAAGCGATGCGGCATCGGCAGATGCAGAACCACGACATCCTCGCGGTTGGCATAAGCAACCATGCGGCGAGTGCTCGAACCGCCAGCCGTGTCGAGGCCCAGCAGGCCGCGAATGGTCAGCGGACGACCAGTCGTCTGCGTGTAATAGTTGTTGCGCTGGATGAACGACAGGATCGTCTCGCTATTCGTGTCACTCATCGGGGTTGCGCCCAGCCATGCGAGAACCGCGAACGGCAGCAGCACGGTGTCGGCCATTTCCACGGTGTTCGAGCCGGTGAAAATGCCCACGATGACGTTATTGAAATCGCGGAGGATCTGCGCGGGGGTCTTGGTGCGAACGCCGCCGGCATCAAACCAGGTCGTGACCGAACCAGTGCCATCCGCCGGTGCAGTGCCAGTGGTCACGCCGCTCTGGTTGACCAGACCCTTCAAGCCCTTGTCAGCGTCGCCAGTCTGTGAAATGCGCCACATGAACTCGTTATAGGCGCGTGCGGCGGCAATGCCCTTGCGAGCGGTCAGGCCGACACCGAGAAGCTGGGCCTGGCCGACTTCCTCGAGATCGTAGCCATAGCCGATCGAGGCCATGTGCACAGACTGCTGCACCTTGTCCATCGCGATATCGGCCTTGGCAACGTCCTTCGCGCCACCCGAATACCAGCGAGCCTGGCCCACGGTGGTCGAAGTGAAGGTGATGATGCCGGGCGTCCATTCGGGCGCGCTGGTATCGACAAAGACCAGCTCGTTCCACGGCAGTTCCGGGAAGCGGGTCTCGTAGACGGTGGGGTTGATCGTCGCGGCCTGAGCCACCACGAAGTTGAAAGCTGCTGCGTCGTTGATCTGCATCGTCGTGATCCTTACGAGGGGATGCGGCGCAGCCGCACCTTGAAGATGGCGCCCGCGCCGGTTGCAGCGGTTTCGGCTTCGCTCTGCGGCACCGAGATGACGGTTTCCGAGGTCGCAGCAGTGGTCCAGCGCCCGGTTGCGGTGTTGAAGTTCAGCGCGGCGCCGACAGCGATGGCAGCATCCGCCAGAGCAAAGAAGCAACCCTCGTCCGCGACAGGGACGTTATCGCCCGCCGCATAGCCGTCGCCCGATGCGTTGGTGACACGGCGCACACCGGCAATGCCGATATATTCGCCGCCCGACGCGAGGGTCTGGCAGCCTTCTGCGCCATTGCGCTGGACAGGAACGCCAAAGTTGATCGCCGCGGTTGCGGTGCGGGTGCGTGCATCCCACTCCGCCATGTCGGCGTGCATACCCGGGAAACCGGCATCCTGGTTGAGCGGATAGGTGGTCTGAAGAGCAGGCATATCGGTTTCTCCTTAAGCCTTGGCCTGACGCCATGCGTTGAGGTTGGCGACAGAATCAGCGAAAGCCTTGGCCTCGCGGTCCTCGTCCACGACGTTCGCACGAGCGTCGATATGCACGACCTTGGCGGCGGAAGCCCACGAGCCGGAATCGCGCGCCAGCACCGCGAACGCGCCGGGGATGGCAGCATCCTCGAGCGCCTTGCCGTCGTCGCCGAGCTTGGCCTCGACCAGTGCGCGGCGGATTTCCGCGTCGGTCTTGCCGTCGGTGACGATCGAAGCGTCGAGCGCCTTGACGGTGGCGACCAGCGCGGCGCGATCAGCGACCAGCTTGTCGATGGCAGCAGGCTCGGAAGCGGCCTTTGCATCGGCGAGCTGCTTGGTCAGCGCGGCAACCTCGCCGTCCTTGGCAGCCATCTTCTTTTTCATGTCCTCCGCTTCATCAGCGGCGGCCTTGGCCTGGTCCTGCAGCTTGGTGAACGCGGCTGCGACTGCATCCGCGTCCGACAAATCGACCTGCAGACCGTCGAGCACGATCTTCTTCATCACTTTTTCCTTGTTTAGGTCCGCCAGGATGGCGGGGTTGGCATCGCAGGCAGCAAAGGGCTTGCTGTCCGAGATTCGGCACTCGGAACCGGCGCGGTCCATTTTCATGGAAGGGCGCGACTTAGAAGTGGTGGCGACTAACGCCGCGAGCGCATTCTCCATCTGCTCCATCATGAGCATTTGGCTTTTTTCGCCGGCTGCACCGGTCGTGGGTGCCGATCCGTCCATGTGCTTCTTATGAAGCGCGATGGCCTTTTTGAGCCACGACGTAGCTTCCTTTACCCCATTGCTCATCAACTGCGGCAGACCATCACCGATTCGGCACTCGGAACCGGCGCGGCCCCGATCGACGATGGCAACGTGGTTGCCACGAATATTGCGCTGCACGGCGTCATAGGCCTGGCCGTCTGCGGTCACGCCAGCGGTCCAGTCGAGATCGCAGGCATAGCCGTTGGAGAGCTCGCGCTTGCCGCGCTGGATGTCGGCGATCGCGGCGCTGTCCATGATGGTCAGGTCGAAGGCGAGATATTCCCCATCGCCGAGCACGTCCTTGCCAGCGGCCATGACCGCGCCCTTGGCGTAGCGGGACCAGTTATCGGCGGTGACGGGCTGGGAAGGGTGGTCGTTCGTGACCGGCTTGGCGAGGAAGCTGGCGACGCTATCCTTGGCGAACACCTCGTCGGCGGGGCGATAGACCTTGACGGTATCGGACGCCTTGAAGCGCTTGCCCTCTGGGTCAACCTCTGCGCCGAGATACTGGTAGATGCCATCGCGGGCCGCGCGGGCGCGCGTGACGAGATACCCATCGGCGGTGCGCCGGGTCTGGGCAGCGTCGAGCGCAAGATGGTCGTGCAGCAACATGCCCGCACGGTATGCGGGGGATGCGAGGGGCTTTACGGACGGCGCGCGCCTCGATATCTTGCCGCGCCATGCTGACCGCCCTGCTTTTGCTGATCGCCACCCCTGCCGAGGTCAATCAGACCGTGAAAGTCGAGGGCAAGTCTTATCGCGTGCTTGTGCGCGGCGATGAGGTCAAGGTATTCCAGAAGGCCTTAATCGCAGGTCAGAAGGTCAAGGGCTAGACCGAACAGCGAGCGCAAATGCGCCAGGCAGTAAATCAGGTCACCGGCTGCAAAATGACGGACGATTTCTGGCGCGGAGCTGTGCTCGTCGGGGTCATTGATTGCTCAGAAAAGGTCAATCAAACCGGATAACGCTCTGCGACCTGCAGCCGCAATAGGGCAGCCGGGCAGGTCTGTCCTCCGGCGGGTCGAGCACGCGCTGGCCGTCCACCGTCTCACCCCCACCGCCGGGCCGATCGGCGTAGAGGTTGCCATCGCGTGCGCGATGATCCTCGCGCGGATGGCGCTTCCCGCTATGCCGCCATTTCCAAAGGTCTATGCCCGCCTCACGCCGCCGCTCGTCGGCAAGCGAGCTGGTCAGCTTGGTAAGCTGGTCGGATGCAATGCGGGTGCTGCGATCGCGCGCCAGGCCGGTCGCCTCGCGGATCTTCGCCGCCACCTCGCGCGCGGGGGTGCGGGCTCGCAGGCCGTCGAACACTGCGGCGCTGATGCGCTGTCGGGTTTGTGCCGACACGTCGCGCACGAGGTCGGCATTCCAGGCAAGGTGCGTTTCGAGCGAGGCGCGCACGCCCTCCGGTCCGATCAGCGTGCCGAGATCGACACCGGTTGCGGACAGGATCGCCCCGCGCCACTTGCCCCGGAACCAGCGCTCGACACGCAAGGTCCAATCGCGCAGCCGGGCGTCGAGCAGCAGGTAGAGCCGCGACGCCTCCCCCTCGGCCGCCTCGATCTCACGCTGCACGTCGGCGGGGCTGTCTGTGGTCATCTGCGCGAGCGAGAGGGCGTAGGCGTCCATGATGCGCGGGGTGGCGTCCTCCCATACCGCGACGATCGGGGCGTAGGCGGTGCGGGCGAGGTCGCGCGCAAGCATCTGCGGCGGGATGATGTCGCGGATGGTGATGGTCTTGCGCCGGACGTTCCGGGCGCGGCGGGCCATGGCTGGGAGGTCGAAGGGCATGGGCCTATCCCTCCTTGACCTTCGCCTTCCAATCCTCGTCCAGCGGTTCGAACACCTCGGGGCCGAACCGCAGTTCGCCGCGATAAGGTTCGATCGTCGCCGGGTCGATATCGCCAGCCTGATAGCTGATCGTCACGTGCGGCTGATACTCGGGCCAATCCCACGATGCGCCCGCGTTCCTGATCTGCTCGTGCCGCCATGCAAGGCGCGACGAACCGAACAGCAGGACCAGCGCCTCGCCTTCCTTGCCCAGGCGCTCGACCATGCGAACGCCGCCGGGCGGGATGGTCAGAGTACCGTCCTGTTCTTGGTTCCAGTCGTTCGCCTCGACCTTCATCCAGTCGATGGGCTGGCGGCTGAAAGCGATGGTGACGTGCATGTCGCTGCCGTCGATCGTGCTGGCGATGCCCTGCGACTTGGCCCAGTCGATCAGGTCAGCGCTGTTCAGCAGCTTGCGATGGACATAGAGCGGACGCGGCGTCGCGTCATTCACAGCGCGGCGGGCGGGGCGCGTTGCCCCGCCACCGGCAGATGCTGGATCACCTCCTTCCGCTGGAGCCTGCATTGCACTCGGGTCGGTCCCGTCGTCGTCCGGCGTCTCGGGATAACGCTCGTCCTCTGGCGTCTCCTCCAGCGCGGACTCGAGGCCGGGCAGGAAGCCATGCTCGACCATCCAGGATTGCACGCCCTTGGCCAGCGCGACCTCGGGGATCGTGTTCGTCGCCTGCAGCTTCTCGATACCGTCGGTGCCGACCTTGAAATACTCGGCCATCTCCTTCTCGCTCGGGTTGTCGAGCGGGGCGAAGTCATACCAGATGTCCGCCGGGCGAGAGCCCAGGGCCGAGGGGATAAGATACTGGTCGAGCCGGTCAAGGCAGGGCTTGAGCTCGATCGTCTGGCGCGCGCGGACCTTCTTGTTCCAATCCTTCTGCTGGCTCTCACCGCTGGCGTTCATGCCCTCGGGCGCGCGGCCGAGCAGCCGGGTGGCGGGGATGTCGGACACGGCGGCAACGAACTCGCCGAATGCGTTCATCACGTCCTTCATGCCCGCGAAGTTGTAGGTGACGTCATCGACCTGTTCTTTGGGTTGTTCGGCGCTTCCCAGCTCGTAGACCGTGGCGTTGTAGATCGATTCGGACAGCGCAAGGTTGGCGAACCGGGCGGCCATGATCTGCTCGCCTTCCTGCGTCGATACGAGCTCGGACAGGCCGTGCACACCGATGCGGAGGCGGTGCGCCTTCTGGATGAGCGAGGCGAAGGCGGATTGGGCCGCGTCGCTGTTCTCCACCGCGTCGAGCACTTGCTCGACCACGGACTCGCCCCAGAACTCGTCCTCCCACGAAAGCGAGAGCAGATTGGGCAGCGGGCGCGCCTGGAAGGGGATGATGCGGGAAGGGTGGACGTTCCACATCTGCCCGTTCTTGCTCGACAGGCGATAGAATGCGGGCTGGCCATAGCGCGGGTCGGCAAGGTCCGTCACCTCGTCGCCAAGCTGGCACTGCCACCGGCTGAACACATGGACATAGGCAAGGCCGCCTTGGCCGACGGATGCGGGGGCGGGAGCCTCGGGATTGCCGGGCAGGCCGAGCAGCATGGCGCCACCGCCGAGCCCGCGCAGCACCTCGGCCTTGCGGATCTTGTGCAGGATGGCAAGCCGGGCTTCCTCCGCCTCGATAGCGGCGATCTGGTCGGCATCGGCCTTCCACTCGCGCCATTCGCGGATCATGTCATCGGCGGGCGCATTGACGATCTTGCGCATGATGCCCGAGCCGCGATAAGCCGCGTTGATATCCTCGCGGGTCTTGGGAGCGTAGACGTAGCGATTGGCCGTGCGCGGGTCGCTGGTGCGCCCCATGCCGGTCAATGCGTTGGCGAGACCGTCCCTGATGCGATGCACGATACCCATGGGCTGACAATGGCGCTGGCGTGGCCCGCGCCCTACGGACGCAGGCTATGAGGCGAGCGCGCGGATGTTATAGCGGGAGCCCTTGATGAGGCTGGATATGCTGTAGCGGATGGCGTCGATATAGTGGTTATTGGCGTCAACAAGCACGGGCAGGATATCGCCGGTGAGCCGATCGACCTTGTAGCTGTAGAGGCGCATCTCGTTGATAGTCGCCTTGCAGCGCGGGTGGACGACGATCTCGCGGAACGATCGCATGAAGCGGATGCCGTCATCAACCGAGCCTTGCCACTTCACGGCAGCGACAGCCTTGGGCACGCCGGAACGGGTGAGGATGCTGATCGAACCGGGCGAGGCGCTGTCCCACCGGCTGACATAGCGGTCATAGCCTGGGATATCAGTGCATACCTTTTCGCCGATCGCGTCGAGCTCGATACCGCGTCCGCCTGCCTCGTGGCTGACATAGAGCGTGTCCCCGTGGATGTAGCAGCGCACTGCGGCGGTCGGATCCTGGCTATAGCCGAAGTCGCCGCCCTGATATGGCCCATCCCACCCGGGTTGCGGGTCGAAGCTTTGCACCCGCCATTTGCCGCTGAACACCTGCGCTGCGCTGTTCGTGAGATAAGCGCCTTCCCAAACATGAGCGTAGGTCGCCGGGTCAAGGCGCTCTTGTTCGCGCTGGCGCAGGGCATCAAGGCCGGGAGGGAAAAACGGGTTATCATCCCAGTTGATCTCGGTGATAAGCGCATTGGGCGGCGGCGTCTTGATGAACCGCTTGTCCACAGGCGAGCCGTCAAGGCGGGGATTCCAGATTGACCAGAGCTCGGACCTTGGTTGGCGGAACACGGTTGCCTCAAGCGCCAGCCATGACGCCTCGGGCACGTCCTCGGCCTCTTCGACGATGGTGAGGTCGATCTTGGCCAGCGACTTGATGCCGCCGCTGTTGTGGCGCAGGCCTCGGAACAGGAACTCGGTGCCGTTCGCCCCGCGCAGATAATCGACGCCGACATCGTAATGCGCATCGAGCCAGGGGTATGTCGCGATTGCCGCCTTCAATTCGGCGTGAAAGCTCTCCTTGATCGATACCTGCAGGTCGCGGGTGCAAAGCACGCGCAGGGGCTCGGCATAGCCCCACACGGCTGCCATGAGGGCAGCGGTAAAGGACTTGGCCGAGCCGCGGCCGCCATAGGTTGCGCGGTATTGGACCGAGCCGCGCGGCGGGGCGTAGATCGGGACGAGCTTGGGGGGTATCTCGATCGTGGCTGTCGTCAAGCCTCAGCCGCCTTGATGATGATCGTGCTGGGCTTGGGCGCCATGCTGCCATCGCTGCTGGTATGGTCTACCTTGTCGCGCAGGTGTCCGTAGAGCTTCGCCAGCCCCATGGTCGCCGATACGGCTGCAGCAGGCGTGGACATCTCACGAGCGAACTGCCGATCCTGCTTGAGCATTTCGGCGATGTCGTCGACCGTCATGGCGTGCCGTTCGGCGTGCATGGCCTTCAACTCGGCGACCCTTACCGAAATATTAGCCGTCGCGAGCAATTGGCAGGCCTTCACATTAACGACGTTCGGCTTCATTCGCTCAACCGAATAGGATCGCCGATAGGCCTCGGATGCGTTGCCGGTCTCGATATAGGCCTGGCAGAACGCTTCCTGCTTCGGGGTGAGGCTCACTTCGCCCTCCGCTTGCGTTCGCGCTTGCGCTCGGTGAGCATGTCCTTGCCGCCGCATAGCTCGATCCAGCGGCGGGTGACGGAGGTTCGGGCGCCGAACAGGTGCTCTGCGGCGCGCCATCCCTTGGCGTTGAACACGGCGAGGAAGTCGGGTGGGACGCGGGTGTTGGGGGTCATGCTTCGATTATCCCGTAGTCAGATTCGGACATGAGCTCTGCGAACTCGCGGCGTGGTCCGCTGCTGGCGCGGTTCCAAGCGCGGACGATGGCCATGAGCTCGGCATAATCCAGGTCGGCCTCCGGAATTAGCGGCGGGGCGATCTCGGCCTTACGTGCAGCGGCGCGGTATTTGAGATCGCGGGGCGTGAGGCGCTCGGCCTCGGCCTGCGATAGGAGGCGCTCGCGATCGGGCGCGGGCAGGTCGCGGACGGCGAGATAGTGCTGCTGCGACAGGGCGGGGTTGCGCCGGTCGGAGGGGAATGCGGAGCAGAGGGCGGCGAGTTGTCGCGCGGACTTGGGCTCGCCGAGGAGCTCGACGGCGAACATCTCGGCCTGATTGCCGAACTGGGCCTTGCCGAAGTTGAGCCAGTCGCCGACGAGCCATCCGGTGTTGCGGTGCTGTGCTGCGATGGTCTGGCCGATGGCGCGCCAGGTTTCGAGGTCGGTATCGGGGGGGAGGGCGAGCGCAACGGACTGGTCGGAGGGGACCATGGGCGCGATGGTGATAGCGGTCATAATGGCGGGCCTTGGTGTTGAGCCTCGCCGCGTCGATGTCGTTTTTATCCGATCGGAGCCTGGATTTCAACCGCGTCCTTGCGTCACTGATGCGTCATTGCGTCAAATGACGTGAAGTCCCGCAGGAATCCTAGGGTTTTGGCCCTTACGTCATTACATCACAGGGGGGTATATAAGGGAGGGGAGAACAGAGCGAGAGACACCAAACCTTAGACTCATATGATGATGTAATGACGTAAGGGTGTTTTTTGGCAGTTTTCTGCGGGACTTTGCGTCATTCTGACCCCTTGACGTAAAGGTGATGTAAGTGACGCAAGCGCCCCTCTCGCAACATTATTACGCAAAACAATGGAAAGTTGCTGTTGCATTTTGGCAACAAAAAACCCCGCCGGGTGAGGGCGGGGTGAGGTGGGGATATGACCGGCTCTGGTTATGCTCTGGTCATTGGGCGTAATATACGGACTTGCGCGCGGGGCCGGTGCCGTGTGTGTCGAGCCGGATGAGCTCCGCCTCGACCAGCGAGCGTAGGATGTCATCGCGGCGGCGGCTATCGATCGACTGGGTTGATCGCGTCAGCTGATTTCTGGTCAGCCCCGCCGCCCCGGCTGCCTCGACAATCGCCAGGATACGCTTGCTGTCGCGCTCGTATTCGTTGTCGGCGACATGCTTGTCGACGCCTGCGATGAGGTTATCGAGGCAGGTGCGGGCGAGGGCCATGCCCCAGTCGAGATCGGCGCAGGTGATGGCGGGGCGCTGCGGGCAATCGGTGACGGCCTTGAGCAGCGCGAGCTTGGCGGCATTCTCGGCCAGGCGGGCGATGAACGAGGCGTGCGCGGGGTTGCTGGCGTAGATCAGGTTATCGGCCTCCACGCGCATCGTCCAGGCAAGGTCGGAGGCGGCATGGTCGGCATAGGGCACGCGATAGGCGTTGTGGCTGTTCGCGCCCCGATCGCCGCCCATGTCGAGCGGCGCGTAATCGTGGCCCTCTGCGCCCGCGTGCACGGCCAGCATAGCATCCTTGAGCGCCTCGGGCATGTCGTCCATGCCGGGGCCGGGATAGCGCACCAGCTCGCCGCGCGTCGGGTCATCGAACACGAGGAAGCGGGCGAGGGAGCCGTCGCGGGCGTTGGCGCTGGAAAAGGAAGCCCACATCTTGTCGGGAGTGGTGGCGCCGGCGAAGGAGAGGCAGGGCTCGAATATCACCTCGGTCGGCTTTTCCTTCTGGTTGGCATAGGCGGTGCCGAAATAGGCCAGGCCTGCGCTGGAATAGGCCTCCATGAGCACCTTGAGGATCTGCTGCTGGTTGAAGGCGGCGCGATCGCCATCGTTCATCACCTTGAGCAGGAACTGGCACTCGTCGATGGCGAAACAGACGGAAGGGTGCTTGACGAGCGTGGAGACGATGGCTGCGCCCGATGCGATCTCGCTGCCGCCGATGAGCTTGGGCAGGTTGAGCGCGGCGAAGGTCGCGCCGATGGATTTCAGCGCATGGTTCTTGCCCGCGCCGGAGAGGCCGACGCCGATGGTGTAGATGTTGGTGCGCAGATTGGTGGGCCCAGCATAGCGGCGCCCGGCGAGCGTGCCGAACAGGGGGAGGCAGGCGGCGAGGGCGAGGATGGGCAGGCGCTTGGGCGAGCAGGCCATGCAATGCTCCATCCAGCCCCGCATGGGGTTGCCGGGCGCAAGATCGGCCAGCCATTGCGGCATGGAGCGGCGTGCCGGAGGCGCGGCGGGTGCCGGGGCGGCGAGACGGGTGGCGACGGTATGGCGCACCAGTTGCTCGACCTCCTGCGGCTCGAACTCGAGATCGCCTGCGAACTCCCCATCATTCTCCGATCGCAGGACACCGCCCTGGCGGGCAAGGGCGTTGGCGATGATGGACTTGACGCAGAACCGGGGAGGCTGCTGCGCTGCGGCCTTTTCATGGGCATACAGATACTCGCCAGGCCCGGGGCCGGGCCACCCGGCGTCCTGCGCGCGCTGGAACAGGGTGCCTACGCCGATCGGGCCATGGGCGCGGAAGCTGCGCCATTGGGTTTCCGATTCCTTGGGGTCATAATCCGGGTAATCGCGGGCCGACCACTCGTGCCAGATGTCCGCGCCATCCTCTCCCAAGCCTGCCTTGATGGCCATGCCGATCTGAATCCACGCATCGCGCGCGCAGTTGCTGCTGACATGGGCGAGGGCGGAGCGGACGGCTTCCGGGGTGCTCTCCTCGTGCTCGACCGTCACCGTGCCGGCGGGGCGCGGATCCGGCGCGCGCGGGCGCATGGATGCGGGAATGAGGCGGACAGCTTCTGCCATCCACGCCCGGGCCTGCCCTTCCGTGATCGCAGGCAGGCTGTCCAGCGGGCAATCGAGCAGCGAGCCGGTGGGCCAGTGATAGGGCTTGCCGGTGCCCGGATGGATGCCATAGGCGACGAATTGGCGGCCGAGGGCGAGAACCTGCAGCGGCTTCGCATCGAAGGACTGGAACGGCGTGTCGGTGCGGTAGACCAGCATCTGCTTGGGTTGCTGGCCTATGCGCAGGGCAGGCGTATCCCCGAGCTTCATGCGGGCGAGCTCGGCGATGCGCTGGGCGAGGGCAGCGTCCATCACATCGATATCGATGCCGACGACGAGACCGCAGGGGATGCCTATCCCGGCATCCGGCCATGCCTGCCATTGCTCCAGCTCGGCCTGCGCGGGCTGGGCGGTGCAGAAGCGTTGCCACTTGGGCATGTTCGACCATGCCGAGCCGGTCCAGTGGCCGGGCACCTTGTCCCCGGGCTTGATGGGGATGAGCGGATAGCCGTTATCGGCAAGCGTATCGCCATGATCGGCGAGAAAATGTGTCATGGCTGGCGGGCCTTGGTATCAGGGTAGGGGCAGGCATGGTGCGCGCGGGGTGGTGTGCCGCGCTACGTGCTAGAACGGCACGTCGTCCAACAGCTCGATCTCGGCTGCGACGCTCTCGCAGATGGTGGTGTAGCAATGGGCGAGGAAGTCCAGCCATTGCTCCTCGGTCATGGTGGCCATGTCGGTCGTGCCGATATCCTCGAGAAAGGTGCCGCAGCGCTCGGACGCGGCCATGATCGCCCGCCCTTCCTCGATCGTGAGTTCCTTTGCCATTGTCGTCTTCCTTCTGCTGATGATGTCGAGATGGCCCATGGAGCAGGCCGGGATGATTTGCGCGGCGGGTTGACCCGGCCTGCGATAGGCAAAACCGCGTCCCGCGCGCCCGCATGGGCATATGCCTCTCACGCCGCCTCCGCAGCGCCGCCGATCGGCTCGAACTTGAAGCCCGCGATCTCGTCATACTTGCCCGCGCGCTGCAGGCGGATGTGCGACGGGGTGCGGATCTGTTCCTGCCGCTCGATCGCCTCGGCAACGGTTGCGGGCACGGGCGCGGGCGCACGGCGCAGCCACCACCCTTCCGCCTTGGTCCGCGCATAGCCGCTATGCTCAAGGCAAACCCATTCGCGGTGCGTTGTCAGGCCGACCTGATAGGTGACGCGGAGCGAGGTGGGTGAGCCGATCTTGACGTGCGGCGCGTAGCTGACGCCCGTGACCTCAAGCCAATCGGATTCAAGGGTCTGGACGGACAGCACCGGCTTCTCGTCCGGCACGACGAGCACCTTGGGCTCGGGCGGCGGGAACTCGTGCCCGCACGCCGGGCAGTAGCGGGTCGCGGTCGCGCATGTCAGCTTGCACTCGGGGCATTCCTTGAAGGGTGCGTCGCCACCCTTGCCCTTGCGCTTGTCGCCGGGTAGGAACGGGTCATCAAACGGCCCGTGCGTCTTGACCGCGCCAGCGAAGTCGAGAACGAGGCAATCGGTCTTTCCCGTCTCGGGGCTGGTGCGCGTGCCGCGGCCGATCATTTGCACGTATAGCCCGGTCGATTTGGTGGGCCGGCACAGCGCAATCAGGTCAAGATGGCGAGCGTTGAAGCCGGTTGTCAGCACCTCCTTGCTGACCAGAAAGCGCAGGCGACGTGCCTTGAACTCGGCGAGCAGTCGGTCGCGCTCGGCCTTGGGCGTGTCGCCATAGACTCCGGCGCCGGTAAACCCCCGCGCGCGCAGCGCCTCGACCAGTGCCTCGCAGTGCTTGATCGACACGCCGAACACGATCCATCCGAGACGATCGGCGCCCGCGACGGCGATGCGGTCGGCGATGCTGTTGATGGTGCGCTCGTCCATCGCGGCGGCCTCAAGCTGCCCCTGGACATACTCGCCCATGCGGATGCCGACGCCACTGGTGTCGATCTCGGCGGACTGGCGCCAGGTGCGCGGGGGGCAGAGATAGCCCTGCTCGATCAGGCGCAGCACGCTGGTCTCGTGGGCAATGCCGTCGAACATCGCTCCCTCGCCACGGTGCAGCATCCCGCTGTCGAGCCGGAACGGGGTGGCGGTCAGGCCTATGATCTTGAGGTGCGGGTTGATGGTGCGCAGGTCGGCGAGGAACTTGCCATACATCGTATCGGCCTTGCGCGGGATCAGGTGCGCCTCGTCGATGATGACCATATCGCATTGCTGCAGGACATATGCCCTGCGGAATATGGACTGGATCGAGGCGAACAGCAGGCGGGCGTGGAGATCGCGGCGGCCGAGACCGGCGCTGCAGATACCGGCTGGCGCGTCCGGCCAGATGCCGATGAGCTCAGCATAGTTCTGCGCCACGAGCTCGCGGGTGTGGACGAGGTTGATGATCCGCACGCCGGGGTCCATGGCGAAGGCCTGGCGACAGAGCTCGGCGATGATGAACGCCTTGCCCGAACCGGTGGGCTCGACGAGCAGCGGGTTGCCCTTGCCCTCGGCCATCCACTGCCACGCCGCCTCGATCGCCTCGGCCTGATAGTCGCGCAGGGTGATCATCATGCAGCCCAGTCTGATGAACCGAATAGGCCATCCTGTTCTGCCTTCAGGCCTTGAAGGTTGCGCTTGGCCTGTGCGAAATAGGATGGTTTCAGCTCGACGCCGATGCCTTTCCGGCCCAGCTTGACAGCTGAATAGACTTCGCTGCCGATGCCAAGGAAGGGGGTCAGGACGCTATCACCGGGGTTGCTCCAAAGGTCGATGCACCGCTCGATTACGTCGAGCTGCAGCGGGCTGATATGCTGCTCGTCCTTTTCGTCGCGACCGCCGCGATATTGCAGCGTGCGCGTCTGGTTGATGTCCATCCAAACCGGGCTGGCGTAGCGCTGCCAAACCTCGATCGAATACCAGTTCCGGCCATCGTTCGCGGTTGTATACTTGCTGCGATCGGGTTCGTCGGTCCCATAATAGCGGTCAAAGCACTGATCGACAGGATCGGGGTTGTCACCGGGCTTGCGGAACGACACCACATAATCGGCAAGACCCTGCCCGCTGATCGTGCTATCCTTGACGATCTGCTTGTGCAGCAGGCGAATGGATTTGGTGCGCTGCTGCGCGACTACCGGATCTTTCCAGATGCAGACTTCGCTATGGAAGATCCACCCGGCATCCTCATAGGCCCTGATGACCTCGCCGCGAAAGTCGCGCATTCCGATATGGCCATGGCGGATTTTGCTGGTCGGCAACTGCATCACGTGCACGCTATGGATGCGCCCCGGCTTGGTGACGCGCAGCAATTCCTGGATCAGAAAAGCATAATGTTCCCAGAACTGCGGCCCGTCATTGTTGCTGATATCGCGGTCGAAGTTGGAGAATTTGTAGAGCCCCTCGAACGGAGGTGAGTGGATGCCATAGCCGATGCTCTCAGTCGGAATGGCGCGGATGATCTCGCAACTATCCCCCTGATAAATTGCATATTCGGGGGTAATGACTTGCTCAACTGCCTTGATGGTCATGCTGCTTTCTCCAGAAACGGGGGGAGGATGATCGGTTCGGTCGGATTGTAATTCGGGGTATCGCGGACCATGCCGCGCACAGACTGGCTGGACAGGTCGGCCATGTGCATGACCATCGCTGCAGCCATGCGGTCTGCGTCCATTTCCTTGCGCCGGATATTGGCGACGGTTGCGCCTTCGGTTTCGGCTGCAATGATGTGGCAGTTGACCGGCTTGGTTTGACCAAAACGCCAGAAGCGGCGAATGGCCTGGTAGAACTGCTCGAAGCTGTCATTGAGCCCGACGAACCCGGTATCCGCGCAGTGCTGCCAGTTCATCCCGAACCCTGCGAGCGAAGGCTTGGTGATCAAATGAGTGATATTGCCATCGCTGAAATCGATCAGAATGCGCTCTTTCTCGGTGTCCTTCAAACCGCCATGCAGGTTGACAGAACCGGGGATGCGCGCGGCCAGCTTTTCCGCCTCGCTGTTGAGGTTGCACCACCAAACGAACGGGCGATCGAGCGGAGTGATCTTCGCGGCCATGGCGATGCGGTCGTCCACGCTATCACGGCGCGCCGCGATGCGCTCCTGCAAGGTCGCGGCCTGGATCGGGAACAATAGCCCGGTTTCCATGCTCGGGGCATATTCGACGCTAACGATATGCTGGTGATAGTGCAGCGGCGGGAGGTCATACCCCTCATTGGGATAGCCAAGGTCGGACGGCTTTCGGAGCATCACTGCCCAGCTTGCCATCCACTTCCAGAACTCTTGCTCGGCATGGCCCTTCAATCGCCAGTTCTGCGTTGATCCGCCGTCATGCACAAAGAAGGTGGCGAGCATGTCGGTATAGGACATGATGCCCAGAAACTCGGCGTGGTTGCCTAGCTCCATGAAGTCATTGGGCGCTGGCGTCGCGGTGGCAGCAAGCCGGAACGGGATGCTATGGCATGCATCGATCAGCGCCGTGCGATATTTTCCATCGGTCGATTTGAGGATGCTGCTCTCATCAAGAATGACACCGCCGAACCGCGACAAGTCGAACTTGTCGAGCTTCTGGTAATTGGTGATGTTCGTTCCCGGCCTGCAATCAGACTGGCTGGCGACAATCTGCGCGGCAATGCCAAACTTGTCTGCCTCGCGTTTCATCTGGTTGGAGACAGCCAGCGGGGCAAGATGCAGGATATCTTTGCCGGTGGCTTGATGAACCGCCTGCGCCCAAGCCAATTCCATCAGCGACTTGCCGAGGCCGGTTCCCGCGAACAGGGCGGCGCGCCCTCGGCGAAGCGCCCAAGCGACGATATCGCGCTGGTGGGGAAAGAGACACGCGGGCAATTCCGGCACGTCTGTAAGGCCGGTCATCGGATCGATAACCGCCTTTTTGGCGAGGAAAGTTGCGTAGTCCATCACACCCCACCTGCCTCGACCAGCCGGTCAACCAGAGTGCGATAGTTGGCATCTCGTTCGTAATAGTATTCCGCGACCATGCGGGCATGGCGGATCGTGGTGTGATTGCGCCCGTTCATGGCCTTGCCGATGATCGAAAGGGACAGGCCGCATCGCGTGGCGGCGAGGATGGCGGGCTGGCGCGCAATGGATATGGTTTGTGACCGCGCCGGGCCCACGATCCGGCGCGGCGGGATACCACTCATCTGCTTGAGCGCGTGCAGAATGTGGCCCATGCGGGTCGCGTAGCCCGATAGCCGGACAGGCCTGATCTTGGCGCATTCGTGCGCGAACATCGCGACCTCGCGATGCAGGGAGTTCGCGTGGCCCGTCTTGCGCGCGATCTCGCTGATGCTCTCGATACTGCGCCGGGTCAGCCTCGCGATGCGAGCGAAGGGAAGAGGCGGGTTGTTGATCTCAAGCAGCCGGATAATCTCTGCCCGCTCGTCGGCGGATATCGCGCGGCCAGGCTGGCCATTCTGCCTGCGCACTGGCATCGCAAAGGGTGCGTGGTTCATCGCATTCACAGCGCAATCTCCTGTCCGTGATCGGTCCATTCGGTGGTGTCGGCCATGCGGTAGGTGACCCCATGCGGCCCGGCGTCGATCTGCTCACCCGGGACCAGACCGGGGTTGAAGCGGTGGGCTGGGCAACCGGCCTTCTGGTCGTCCAGCGAGAGCTCGTGGGGGAAGTCGGGATGCTCGCAGCGCCAGCCCCCGCCTCGGCTCGGCGTCACGTGCAGGCAGGTCCGGCATGACCGGCGCGCGGGCTTCCCCTCGTGACAGACGCCCGCGTGATCGCACATCCGGCAGTTGAAGTGATCGGGCCCGCCGATGCGCTGGGGCGGTGTGTCGGCAAAGATGATGCGCTCGGCCTTGGCGGTCAGCCACGCCGCGTGCGCCGGGTCCGCGTCTGTCCGCACCGCCGTCCAGCGCCGCGCGCCGGGCGAGCCGCAGACGAGGTAATGCCGGGTCAGCTGCGCATAGTGCATGTAGAGCACGCCTTGCGCGTAATAGACCGGGTTCCACTCGCGCAGTGCGTGCTTCTCGCCGACCTTGGCCCGTACCTTGTCGAGCTCGTTCCACTTCTCGGAGATCTTGACCTCGAGCACGTGCCAGGTCTTGGGAGCCTGGACGAGGCCGAGGATGACGCCGTCCATATGGCCGCCGAAATGGTTGGCATGGTCGAGGAAGCCGAATTGCTCGCCGCTGGTGTCGAGATCGTGGACCTCAAGGCCGGGCGTGGCTTTGAGGCGGCCGACGATGACAGCCTCACCCGCATGCCCATCGGCAAAGCGTTTCAGGGTCAGGGCATCGAAGCGCACCGGGCGGGCCCAGCGGAAATTGTACCAGAGCGCCCGTTCGCACGGGCGACCGATCTCGGACATGCCGAGATAGGTGCGCTGCCAGGTTTCCTGCGCGGCCTCGAGAGCGGCGTCAGAAGCCTGTAGCGTTGGGCAATAGGATAGGGTTATGGCGGGCATGCCATTTCCTTGTCGTTTCGTCAGGGCAGGGAGGTGGAAGGCGGCGGGGCTCTGGTTTGGTCGCTTGACCCCGCCGCCGACTGTCAGAGCGGCATCATGCCGCGCTGCGCTTCCACGGCGGAACGTTGCCGGTTGCCATCTGCTGGCCTTGCGGCTGTCCTGCGGCATAAGCAGGCGTCGGAGCCGGAGCCGGGGAAGGCGTGCTGCCGAAACTGGTCACGCTGCCCCCGCGCGGCTTGTAAGCGCCGATCGCGTTGGACGGGCCATAGTCCTTGCCGTTGGCGGTGCGCGGCGGATCTACCTTGACCTTGATGACCATCGGAATGCCGTGCAGTTCCTCGCTCTGCTGCACCGCCATCTTGCCGACCGCGACGCAGATGGCGTTGAGCGTGCGCTCCGCGATCTCGACGGCCGTGCGGTTGGGGTTTTGGAGGTTGAGGCGATCGAACACCTTGCGCCCGGCCTGGTCGCCATCGAGGATAGTCAGCTCGAGCTTGAGATAGTGGCCATTGCGTGCCGAGTTCTCGGCCATCTCGGACGCGGTAATCTCGGCCAGATACTCGCCGGCGGGGATCACTTCATACTCGCCGGCCACGTTGTTCGGGTCGGCTTGCCAATTCAGTTGTGCCATTTCGTTTTTCCTTTCGTCAGTCAGGCAGCTTCGGACGTTGTATCCGCGCGCTGCTGGGAGCTTGCAGCGGCCATGGCGCCCGTGAGGGCATCCCATGACAGGGGCAATTCGGGAGGGAGGTTGTGCCGGTTCTTGGCGCGGAACGCCGGGCGCTCCTCGGTGTACATGACGCGCGTTCCTGCGCCGATGCCGCGGGCGACCTTCTTGTTGAATCCGGCATCGGTCTTGGTGACGCTGACCTTGTAATTGGCGAACAGCACGATATCGGCGTGCTCCTCGATCAGCGCCGCGGCGCGCGCCTGCAGCTTGATCTGATAGCGGTCGTAGGGTTCCGTTTCCGGGCTCTCGAACCGCTTGATCTCGGCGTGCGCGGTCTGGATGACTGCCATGCCCCGGTCATCGCGCAGGGCGTTGATGCCGTCGAGATATTCGCGCCAGACGTTCGACGCCTCGATATAGCCCTTGCCATAGCCGGGGCTCTCGATGCTGTCCCATTTGCACCGGCGGCAGGTTTCCGCCCAGATGAGCGGCTCGATCCAGTCGAGGGAATCGACGCCGACGGTATGGAAGTCGTGCGGTTCCTGGTGGAGCGCCGCGATAGCGTCCATGATGTCGCCGAACGAGCGGGCGCGCGGGAACGCCGTGATCGGTGAGGCGGCGGGGTGCCCATCCTCGATGTTGATGAGCACCGGGTTCGGAGCCTGCGCGATGAAGGTGTTCTTGCCGATGCCGTGCGGACCATAGATCACGATCCGCGGCGGCTTCGGCGCATCGATGCGATTGAGGGATGCGAGGGAGATGGCCATCGTCAGACCTCCTGTTCCATTGCGGCGTTAATTAGTTTGTCCAATTCCGCCGAGGCGATGGAGTGAGCTTCTTGGGCAGCGTGATGGGCGCCTTGCGCGGCTATCATATCGGCCCAAGCCTCTTTCAATGCGGCCTTTGTGCGGGCGGCATTTCGGAGGGCTTTTTCAAAGGCTGTCAAATCCATCACGCCGCCTCCCGCGCTGCGAGCGCAATCTCGATCTTGGGCTTGCCCTGGCGCACCGTGCGCGCGGGCTCGAACAGGTCGCGGATCGGCTTGGGCCAGGCCTTGTACTTCGTCTCGGAGACCGTGAGCTTGGTCTCGACATATTCCGCCGGATCCTCGCCCCACCCCTTGATGGTCTCGATAGCCTTGCCGAGCGCGTCCTGGTCCCAGGACACATTCTTGGGCACGACGATCGCGATCTGGTAATCGCCGTCGCGCCGGTGGTGCGTGCCGGTGTCGTTGATGCCTGCGGCATAGCGGCGCGCGAGCACGCCATGCAGGATGCCGAGCATGGTGGCAGACTGGCGCGCGTGCGCCTCCGCCTCGTTGACCAGACTGTGCAGCATATCGACCGGGAGCTGGTCGAGCTCCGCTGGCGGTGTATCGGGCAGGTCGAGCGCCCGGATAATGTTGGTGGTCATTCGCTTTTCCTTTTTCGTCAGTAGTTTTCGCATCGTCTTTGTTGTCGGTTGGGGAGAGCTGACGCGGCGAAAACTGATTCCGTGCGGCCCTCACGGGTTCCGCGCTCTCCCCTTGTTCTGTTATCCGGGCGGCTCGAGCGGCCCGAGCACGACATGGGCAAAGCCGGGGTGGTCGGTCGTGCGCTTCAGGATGATCAGGTCGGTCCACCGATCGTCAGGAACCGGCAATTCCTTCGCCAGAATGTCGGACAAAGGCTTGGCGATATTGTCCAAATCGCGCCGCCGGTCGCCGATGCCTGCGTCGATGGCGAGCAGCATGGGGGTCTTGTCCGGCCATGCGGGCTTGCCCAGCTCGCGCCATCGGGTCAGCACGGCATAGCGCGCCTCGTTCAGCCAGGCCTTGTAAGCCTCGCTCTTGACCCGGCGCTTGCCGACCGTGGCGAACAGCGCGTTCGTGCTAGGGGGCAGGGGAAGCATGACGGAAAATCGTTCCGGCAGCGGCTCCCAATCGGCGCATGTCTTGTGATTGCGATAGGGATAGGTCATGCCGTCGGCTCCTTGACAGGCGTGCCGGTCAGCAGGCGTATCGTCTCTGCGTCTTCCTCGTCAGGAACGTGCGGGCGGATTTTGCGGAAGTTCCCGGAAAAACACAGAAAGACGGGGTATTCGTCAAAAGAGAGCCAAACCCCTCCGGGCCGATTCCACTTATCCTCTAAACTGGCTTCCAGTAGGCAAACGTCGTTAACACGCGACACCGACCCAATGGCCGGATATTGATTTCCTTCGACGAAATCTTCGTGGAACCCTTCAGAAGAAACACACAGCGCCAGGTCGCCCGGCTGCCAATCGTCCCCGCCGCTCATGCCACCAGCCTCAACCGTTCGATGCCCGCGATGTAGCTGTCCAGCGAGGCGCGCGCGGCGCGCAGCGCGGGCAGTGCGTCCAGCTTCTCCTTGGGCAATTCCACCACGCCGCCGGGACCATCCGGGCAGCGCATGTCGCAGATGGTCGAGACGGCGCGCGCCAGATGACACAGCGGGTCGTCGGTGGCTTTCTGCACCGGCGTCGCGGTCGCGCCGTAGAGGCTGTTATAGGGGTTGACATAGTGCGCGCCGTAGACTGCGCCGATGCGCGCGATGGTGAGCGCATTGAGGTCGGTCGTCCCGTTGCGCGCGTTGACGATCGTGCCCTTGGAGACCCCGAGCCGGTCGGCGGTGTCCTGGTCGGTTTCGTCATGCTCGCGCTGGATATCGCGGATCATGCTGGCAACGGCTTTGCGCAGAGAACTTTGTGTCGGCATGGACATCGGGAGCAATACATTGGTCGGGTCGTCAGCCATTATGACCTCCATGGAAAGGAGCGAAGTCGTAGAGAGAAAAGGGGCGGCAAGCTGGCGGGCCTGCCGCCCTTCTCGACGATTGATCGGCATTCGCGCGCTCATCCATGTTCCCGCTCCCGGACGCGCTTGTTCCTTCCGGTGCCGATCCTTCGCAGCCGGTCATCGCGGCGGCTGTGCTAGGAGCCAGGGCGGGTATTCTGTGTCGCAATGCGCGGGCCCAGCTGCCCGGCTCGCCGTCATCGATGAATGCTGTCATGCGCAGCCCTCCGGGGTGGCGCGATTGGTGATCGCAAACGCCACCCCATCGGCTACAATCGTGTTGGGACGCACGATTGAAAGGAAAGCACGGTGGAACTCGAGCCGGTCGATATTCAAGCAAGGTTGCTCATGCTGGAGCACGTCACTTCGGCCCTTTGGGCAAACTTTATCGCAAACAGCGGCAGCAATCCCGTCGAGACATGCGAGCGGGTCGCATCGGAAAGCATTGACGCTATCGAAACGATCTACGAGCGTAGAACCGAACCTCTGCCAGAGGATTTTCACATTTTGGTTCAGCATATCATTCACCACCAAGAAGCGTTTTGGCGCGCGGTTCGGGAGCAGATTTCCCGTCGATGACGCTTTGGATGCGATCGGCGAATGCTGGGTTGGTCACGGCGATGCTCAGCAGGCCCAAGTGCCGGTTCTGTTGTCGGCATTGCATCGATGCGATAACCGCAGCGGCAATCTCAGCAATCCGTGCCTCTTGCTCGGATGTGAAGCTGGTGGACGTCGGCTCGCTCATGCAGCGGCGTCCTGGTTGGTGCTGCGCGACATTTCGCGCTTGCGAGATGCGTCCCGAGGCGCGCCGAAAATCAGGTCATGCGCCGTGACCTTGCCGCCAGTTGCATCAACGATTGCCTTTATCGCACTATGCGACGCCTGCTGTTCACCGAAGAGAATGCGCCCGATCGATGCGGCACTAAGCCCGGTCTTTCTAGCAAGATCTGCTGGCGTCATCGCGCCGCTGTCAAAATAGGCATCTAGGGTCATGACGCATACTTACACCTCATGTAAGTCAACGGTCAAGCCCGAATTACACCGGGTAGCATTATCAGCTTACGCTCAGTGCCGTATCCTCGACGGCATGAGCGATCGGCGTATCTATCTCAAGGAATGGCGCAAAAAGGCCGGAAAGACGCAGGCCCAAGTGGTCAGCGCGCTGGAGATGCTTGACGACCCCATGCTACCGACAACCGAGGCGAGCTTGTCCCGTCTGGAAAACGGCAAGCAGCCCTATAGCGAACGGGTGCTCCTTGCGCTGGCCGACATCTATGATTGCGAGCCATGGGAATTGATCGGTAGGCATCCGCAGAAGGAGGGTCTGGTAATTGACCTGGTTCGGCGACTTGATGAGCGCGAGCAAGAGCGCGTTCGGGCTTACATCGAAGGCATCAGGGCAGCCAGCAGCGGCGACTAGTCCGGTGGTTCAGGGGGAGATCGCGGCGCTCGGCCTTGCCGATTGGTGGGTTCAAACATTCACCGAGGATGATCGCGATTGGATGGCCAATACCTATGCGCCGATGGGCTCGGACCCAGCGAAGGGAAGGCCTCTGGTTGATGGCTATTCTTCTCGGACGCCTAAGCAGGCTCCATCTCATCTTGCGTTGCTTGCTACGTGGTTCAGTAAGCCAGGACACCACGAATGCGCCCTAGCGGTCGCAGAGAAGTCCTTGAATTTGATGCACGAACAAGTGCCAGTTTTGGAACGGCATTTTGCTTATGCCAATTTGTGCAAGGTGTTTTACCGTTGGCGCGACACCGCTCCGGGCGCGTTAGACCGCGCCATCTTGGTTTGCGAGGCGTGCATCGGTTTTCATGAGCAGGCCGCAACCCTCCTTCGCGCTGATATGGGCGTTGTTCCAGCTCATGCCTGTTTTCGTCAGCTTCGCATCATTGAGGACAAGCGCGGCGACTATGCGCGAGCGATCGAGCTATGCGAGATGGCGCAGGCGGCGGGCTGGGCCGACGATTGGGACCATGAGATCGCCCGGCTCAGAAAAAAGCAGGCGAAGCATTCTTAGCGCCCACCGCCACGATCTGCAGCGGCCGTTTTTCCATTTTCCTACATGGCGCTTCGCTGGCATGGTTAGCGCGGGCGAGTCGATTTGCTCCGCATCCAGTGTAAGAAAAGTTGCGTCAGGTGTAATTTAGACTTGCAGTGAACTTACGCGGGGTGTAAGTATGTCTCCAGCACACGGAGACAGCCCATGCAGACCAACTCTTTCACCATCGATAAAAACGTGCCGCTGCCGGAACGCAAGCCGGGCAGGGAGGCAAAATACCCTTTTGGCGAGATGGAAGTTGGGGACAGCTTCGAGTTCCCCTTGCATAAGCACAACTCGATCGCGCCCGCCGCTCGGATGTGGGGACGCCGGTTCGGAACCAAGTTCGCCACCCGCAAGATCGACGCTGAAACCGGGCGCTGCTGGAGGGTCGCATGACCGCCCTCCCCCGCCGCTGGCAGTTCGCCCAAGAGCCTGACGCTCTCCCCATCCAGCTTGTCGAACAGCTCGAACGCCTGACCGATGGCCAGCGCCTGACGCTGCTTGGCGGGCTGCTCGATATGCCGGGAGCCAGCACCTACGAGTTCGCATCCGATGACGTGATGGACGAGCTGCTGCCGGTCAGCGAGGCTTACCGCGAGACCTATGACAAGGTGCGCTCTGTTGTCGATTACGAGGCAGGGGAGCGGGGGCAATGAGCGCCGATAACGCAAGCAATCTCGCCCTGCTCATCTGGGAAGCTGTCGGCGACCTAGACCGCATTGATGAGACGCCGCACGGCAAGGTTCCGGCGCTACTTGATGCTCTTTCAGAAAAGCTTGTTCGGGCAGCAATCGATGCTGAAGCAATCAAGGCTGTTCTGGCCAGCATGGAGCGCCCGTAATGACCTATCCGACTGCACAATTTGCAACCGTGTATCACAGTGGGCGCAGGCGCTACCTAACACTTGAGGCCGCCTGCCGCGATGCGGCTCGTCAACGGGTTTTCAAGGCAGTCCATGAAATGGGCGAAGACCTATCTAGTTCTGATGACTGGTGGAGGCCGCGCGTTGACCGCCTTGCCCGCCTGTATTTGCGCTGGGCCAAGCATGGCCGAAACCCCTCCTGACTTCCGCTGGTGGATTGCCGCCCTCATCGTCGGCGCTGCCATTGATGCAGCTATTATCTGGATAGCATTGGAGCTTTTCAAATGAGCAAGACAGCACATATGCCGCTGCGTCTCAACGCAGGCGACGACCTGCGCATCATGGATTGGTTCAACAACCCCGTTTGTGATGTGAAGTGCGGCGGCATGACCGGGCGCACAGTTGCGGATGGTGAAGAGATAGCCGCCGCCATCGCAGCCGTGCCCGACATGTTTAAGGCCCTTCAAGATTTAGAATACTGGTTCAACACCGACCAGGAAATTCTGGACGCGATGGATGCGGACACCCGCGCTGACCATGAACGGCAGCTTGGGAAGATCCGCGCGGCCATCGCCAAAGCGAAGGGGCTGGTAGCATGACCGCCCACACCAGATCAATGGCAGCCTGCCTGGAGGATGCGGAGCGGGAGATTGGCCGCGTTGATGCGCTCAGATCAGGACTGGAAGCCCTCGGCTTAGTTGCGACCATCCTTGTTTGGCGGCGCGCCAAAGCCTGCCGTGACCAGCGCCTCGCCATGCAGATCGAGGACGACAAGACGCTCGATGAACTTGAGCAGATCGAGCACGAAACCCGCCTTGCAGCGCGATCCGCTTGTGAAGCTGTCGGCATTGACTGGCGGACATTGGGAGAACTGTGATGGTTCGCTGTCGAGATTGCGCGCTCTACGATTTGCCTAGGGTTCAGAACAAGCGCGGGGCCGTGATGTCTGATCGCGTTGCCAAGTGCCTATGGGTTTCGACCGAGGTTTGGCCCGTCCACGTCTCCTATGGGTCAAGGCGCGCTGCTGGGGCCTTTATGGCGCCAAACGACGAGCATGATTGCCAGGTTTTTAGGGAGCGTCAAGCATGACCCCCCGCACCGCTGTCTCCGACATAATCACCACCGTCACTGTCTGCACCATCGGTGCGGTTGTGATGACCTTTGCGCTGGTGGCTTTCACGTAATTCCAACCCCAAGGGAGATGGCGGCCTGACTTAACAAGCGCGCCATTCAATTTGATGACCGAAGAATTTGGCCCCCCGATAGCAGTCAACGGCAAGAGGCCGGAGTGGCTGGGGGATGATGATAAGTGCCTTCCGTTTTGGCACGATGAAGGGTGGTATAAATCCTCAAAAGGTTCCGATGCTGATTGTGTGGCTTGCTGGCATCTTGTTACCCAAGTCCGCCTCCGCGCCGATCACCCCTATTACCAGAGCGCCGAATACAAGGCGAGCGTGGCAATTAACGCTGCCGATCTGGAAAAGGCTTGGGATGAGGAAGAACGCTGGGAAGGCGACTTCAATCGCCCTGATCTAGAGAGCGTAATCAAGCGCCTCGAAGCCGCTGGCTACACAGTAACCCCGCCTTCTGTCAGGGCTAACGTTAGAAGCACGGTTGTCCCTGTATGGGCGCTCGACAGGGCCGCCAACATGGCGGGGTGGGATTGCTGGGACGCGGTGCACCGCGATAACGACTTCCTGCGTGACAGCATCATCGCCCATGCGGAAACAATCACCAAGCATGTAACCCCGCCCGACCCGCTGGCTGGGGATCGGGAGTTTATCGCGGGCATGTGGCTTTCGGCTGACTGGGATGCTTCGGCGGAGGCTTATCGGGCAGGCCATCTTGATGACTATGTGCGCAAAATCATGGCCTACCTTCGTGCCAACAAGGGGAGGCTGTGATGCGCTCTATAGAGCAGATCCGCGCCAAAGCTGCGGAGCATTTCAACGGCACCGATGGGTTCGACAACTCTACCCGGAAGAACGCCTACGAGTGCGAGAAGTGCGGCAGCTACATCGTCACCGTTGACCGCGAACCGGGCGTCACGCCGTTCATGGTCAGCTGCGGCAACTGCAGCAGTATGGCCACGTCCAAGTTCTACCGGGTGCAGGCTTACCTTGAGCCGACGCACGAATGGTATCGGCCTGAAACGCTCGCCGGCCTCAAGGGAGGGGTGCGTGAGCACGTTGAGAATGGCGGGCTGCTGCTGCGCAAGATCGGCGGCGGCGACTCCAAGCAGGGCTGGCAGAAGCCGGACAGCACCATGGCAAAGGCCGAGGCAGACATGGAAGCGCTTCGGGCGTCCTTTGAGATGGCGAAATTCGAGGCCAGCATGGCTGATCGCATGAAGGGCTATCGCGCCAACATCATCAAGCCGAAGCCCGTCGAATCGAAGATCAAGCGCGAGGATTACCCAAGCCGTCAGGCTTACCGCCATGCGCTGGCGAAGCAGGGCAAGGG